>JBCDMB010000008.1 GCA_038744685.1 Verrucomicrobiota bacterium | reverse complement strand
GATGATTCCTCTTATGTCGATATAGGATAGATCCGTGTCGTGCATCCCAATCTTGCAGCACAACACTGAACGAAGGTACAGCCTTTTTTACGAAAAAATGTAAGCTCCCAAATGGGCTCTCTAATTATGCAATGGCATTAGCTTCAAAGGGATTACTTCCTCTTTACTTCTTGAACTGAAGAGTAGAATCAGTTTTGGTCACTAACGTGGGGGATTTGCGTCCAGTGCTTTTCGTTTTGGCTCTTAGCCTATTTGGCCATGGAGGGGTGCTCATGGGAAGCACCGAGGTGCTGATGTCGCCAAGTGCTGAGGCGGCGCAACTAGCCGAGGAACCGCCTTCTGACTCAAAATGGATCTATTCTCCCTCGGGGGATAGTCTTTTCTATTTCAACCAATGGGGAGATACCACTGCACCGGAGGTCACTATTGATCATACTGCTTTCCCTAGCTCCTCCGAGGCTCCTTCTTCCTCCGCTGCAGATCACACCCTTGGGGTAAGTTACCGGAACCGTCTATTCAACTATGGTTTCCTTGAAAGCCAGTCGATTATTGATGAAACAGGCTTCGGGCATTTTTCACGGGGTTACCGTCAGGTCGTGGGGTATGGACTAAGAATTCTAGATAGGCAGACGGTTACCTTCGACATCGTTCCGGGTGTGGTAGGCGATTATGCCGCAGATGAGTCGATTGAGAATCGGCTGAAGTGGATGGGGAATCTGAATCAAAACTTCTCGTGGCAGGTGAGCGATGGTCTTGTCTTGAACCAGAATTTCAACACTACGCTCGAACGCACGGATACCGACAATCTTTCGGCGGTTCTGAACTTGGACTTGGAGACACTGTTCTCCGATCGGCTGAGCTTCAAATTATCTTACGAAGTCCACTACGATGATACTGTTGGCGAGGAGATGGAACAGCGAGACGCGCGCCTTTCGACTTCAGTAGGTTTTCGTTTTTAGAGCACTTTTAGACAGTAGATTTGCGAGTCGTCCCATTCTTAAATTGTAGAAGGAGTGGTGAAAAGACGAAGCCTCCAGAACTTCGCCAAGGGCCAGAATCACGTTGAGAGCAACTGGGAGAATGTCGGCGCGTGTTCTAGGCAGTCCGGGATATTTTTCTCTATCGGAGAGACTCAGTTTTGAAAGGATCTCCTCGATTCGTCTTAGATCAGGCAGAGCAAGTTCCGAAGACTGGTTCGCCATGGTGACGCAATTTTCCGTCGCGAGCAAAAGTCTCGAAATGGTGAAAGCACCGCCAGTGCCCCAATGGGTGGCTTCAAGCGGTATTTTGTCTTTCGTGATTTTTTCCTCGAACAATGCTCCGCAGTGGCTGCGAATAGAGGCTTTGGTCTCGTTGTCCAGCGGTGCCGATGAGTCTTTCACGAAAAGACTCATTAACTTTACAGCACCGAGCTCAAAACTGAATACTTCGTTGACGAGACCTCCGGTTTTCAGGATCCACTCTAGGCTTCCACCTCCCAAATCAGTTACCGTAAGGGGAGTGTCAACGGAAAGAGCTGGTTCTTGAGCGATGCCGTTCGCAATTCCAAGAGCTTCCTCCTCTCCAGACAATACAGTAACGGATCGCCCAGTCCGTTGAAAGACGAGATCCAAGAAGTCCTGTCGATTGTCTGCATCGCGAACTGCACTGGTGGCAAGAATTTCGATGGAATCGGGAAGGTAGGGCGCTGCCGATTCGAGGAGATGTTCAATAGCTTCGACTGCGCCTGTAATCGCGTCCGAAGATAAGCAACGGTTGAGACCATACATACCTGCGCTAATTCGGCATTCTACTGTTTGTTCAAACAGAATATGGATGCCATTTGGCAATAATTCTCCGAGCAGAATTTTGATTGTATTGCTCCCAACATCCAATACTGCGGCACATTGAGACCGTGATGTTTCGCTCATAAATCGAATCCCTTTGTGGCTACGATGACCACGTATTCTCCTTTTCGGGATTGGGACAAAACCTGATCTTTCACAACGGTGGCCTTTCCTGAGAAGCTGCTTTCATATTTTTTTGTAAGCTCCCGAGCTACTGAAATCGTGCGGTCTTCGCCGAGAACTTCAATAAGTTCACTGAGAAACTTCTCAATGCGGTGAACTGATTCGTAGAAAATCAGTGTGTGCGAAAAATCGGCGTAGGATGTAAAAAATTGTCTCCGAGCGGCAGACTTCGGAGGCAAAAATCCAACGAAGAAGAATCGGTCGGAGGGTAGTCCGCTGACCGCTAGCGCAGCCACCGCAGCGGAAGGTCCTGGAATGGACCGTACTGGAATTCCCACGACCCGGCAGGCACGGACTAGACGAAACCCTGGATCACTGATTGTCGGCGTTCCTGCGTCCGAGACGAGGGCGAGCGAAGTACCTTCCTCTATGGACGATAGTAATTTTTCTGAAACGGTTTTTTCGTTTTCGTCGCGATAAGAGACGAGTCGAGGTTTCGGTATCCCAAGTTTCGCGAGGAGGTTTCCAGTCACTCGGGTATCTTCGCAAGCAATTGAACCGACGGAAGAAAGAATATCCCTCGCCCGTTGACTCAAATCATCCAGGTTACCGATCGGCGTGGCTACAACATAAAGGACACCTCGCTCAGCCACACTACTCATTTCGCAAATACGAAAGCGTATTCCAGGGTGCGTGACTAGAACAACTTACCCCAGATCGGATCAGTATTCCGTCAGAACCTAAAAACCGCCACCTAATCCAGGAGCCATTCCAGGAATACCACCTTCCCAGTTCGCAGGACGTGACCACGGAATGGTCGACTCATCCTCATGTTTCGCAGCACAGCCGGAAAAAAGAAGGAAGGCAAAAGCTAAGAAAACTGAACAGGCGATCGTTTTGAGCACAATTACTTCTGAAATGTATAAACCAACCCGGTTCTGAGTGCATTGGCAAACGCGGAATCCGGTAGGATTTCAGCAACCACGTAGTCAGGATAGACTCCTCGGAGGCGAAGGTTTGCTACTGGGGCACCGTCACGATTGACCACCACGTTTGAAACACCAATAAACTCGTCACTTGAGCTAGGGCTCAGTACGACCAAACCCTTATTGAGGTCGAGGGACTTAACTCTCACTTGGTTGGGCGAAAGAGATTCGTCTGTTCCTGCGGAGGCGGAAAGGACGCGGTTCAATGGGTTGTCCGAAAGTCGGGTAATTTCCTCCCGTGCCGCTTCAAGTTGCCGTTGTAAGCGAGCGATTTGGTCCACTGTTTCGTCAGCGTTTCCACCAGCTGAAGCAGCTGAAACGGATGAGCCAACAGCGGAATCCTCCAGCTGTTCGACTCTTCTGGCGAGACCTCTCTTTTCTTCTTCGACAGACTCAATCCGCTGGCTCAGCTCGAATTTTTCCCGGTTAACGCGGATCAAATCGCCTCTCACTGTATCCAGCTCTTGCAACTGCCTGTCGGAAGTCTGCTTCGAACCAGTGAGTTCGGTCTGGGTGTCGTCAAGATCCCGCTGGGTGTTGCGGAGCATTTGGTTTGTGGACCTGAGCTGGTCCTCAATCTGCGATAATTCCTCTGTGGACTTGTCGAGCTGTTGAGTAAGGCTCGCTATCTTTCCCTGGGAATCCCTCAACTCCCCCTTGGTCTGATTGAGGTCATTGACTCCCTTGGTAATCACCCGTGAGAGTGGTTCGTCAGGAATGTTGAGCTGCTGACCAGCGTCTTCATAAGCGGCGCTGATTGCGCTAATTTCGTCTTTATTTAAAAACCAGAGCACACCAAGAGCAACAATGACTGCCAGAGTGACAATTCGCAGAATAAGGGAGAGTATTTTCATAGGATAGGGATATGAGGTGCTAAACCTTTTATAGAATCGGTTTTAGGGGTAGGTGTCAATGAAGCAGAGCGGGTAGAGTTCGCTTTAATGACGAGCCGCTTCATTCGGGCAGCGCGGAGCTTTTTGAGGAAAGGGGCGACCGAGGCCAAATATTGTGGAGCTCCATTCAAGGAAATAAGGTGTGAAACCACCGGAGTCTACCGGCCTATCATTCACACTACGGCCCTGAATTTACGGTTGTCGGGTCTGGTGGTCTTTGACTCCATCTCAAACTCCGGACGATTTACTGCGAGTTGCTCAAGAACCTTGAATACCCACTCTTCCTGTCCCGAAAGACCCGCGGTGGAAGCGATTTCCTCTACGGTCTTCCAACTGTTTTGATCGGCTTGAAGAATTTCTACTACCTTTCGTTGGACATTTAAAACAGAGGCGGCCGCTTTCTTTCCTGCTTCCACTCCCGGTTGATGGTAGGCATTGATCCCAACGAATGATGCGTAAAAGCCTACCGCCCGTTCAAAGAGAGCGATCAACATTCCGACACTCGCAGGAGTAACCTCTCCGATGCTGATTGAGACGGAACCACGTCCGTTTTCCGACAGAGCCTCTCGGGTTCCGAGATAAAAGCCGTGAAGAAAATCGCCAGCAGTAGCTCCGTCATCAACCGTGATGGACTCAGACTCTCTTGCCTTCAATACCTGGATAAAAACCGCAAAAAAATTCGGGACGCCATCACGGAGCTGCTGGACATACGCATGCTGGTCAGTCGACCCCTTGTTGCCATATACGGCAATTCCTTGGTGAACGGTGTTCCCCTCGAGATCCTTTTCTTTTCCTAGAGATTCCATCACCAGTTGCTGGAGATACTTGGAGAAGAGGCTCAGCCGATCTTTGTAGGGAAGAACGACCATATCTTTTTCGCCCTTTCCGTTGGTCTCGTGGAGCCACATGAGAGCCAAAAGTGCTGCTGGATTCTGCATAGTGTCCTGGGTGCGGGTCGCTTCGTCCATTTGCGCGGCTCCCGAAAGAAGTCCATCAATATCGATACCTTGCAAAACGGCCGGCAGAAGGCCCACGGGTCCAGTTTCGCTGGTTCTTCCGCCAACCCAATCCCACATAGGAAAGCGACTTAGCCAGCCAGCTCCTTCAGCATGACCGTCCAGTTTACTTCCTTCGCCGGTGACGGCGACCGCGTGTTGCGAGAAGTCCAATCCAGCATTCTTCCATGCGTTCTCCGCTTCGAGCATCCCGTTGCGGGTTTCAGGTGTTCCCCCGGACTTTGAAATAACGATAGCGAGCGTTCGGTCCAATTTTCCTTCCAGCGAAGCAAGGGTGTTGTCGATTCCGTCCGGATCTGTGTTGTCGAAGAAGTAGGGTTTGAGTTTGTCCTCCTTTCCATTTCCAAGGGCTGCCGCAACGAACTGGGGCCCGAGGGCGGACCCGCCAATGCCGATGACGAGCAGGTTTTCAAAGGGTCCTCCCGCTCCGACGATTTTACCGCCATGCACAGCGTCCGCAAATGAATGAATTCGCGCGAGTGTTTCTCGAATGGACTGACTGGTCTCTTCATCCGGGGCGAGATCCGCTTTTCTCAACCAATAATGCCCAACTTGCCGATTCTCGTCAGGGTTGGCAATTGCACCGCCTTCGAGCTCTTTCATTTCCGCAAATGCCTTTTGCGCGGCGTCCTCGTGGTCCTCGAGAAAGGCCTCGGGAAAAGAGATCCGGCTGATATCGAGCGAGAAGTCAAGCGAAGGAAGGTGTAGGTAGTATTGGTTGAGTCGGTTCCAGTTCATGAGTTTTAGATCAAGAATTTTAAGTTCGGTGTGAGCAGTGGGCGTCGAACATCCAGTGGTCACAGTCCAGAGTCGAAACAATTACGCCCAAGAATCCAAGTTAACGATCCCTTCGCGAAAGATTGAGGTCCGTGACGGCCCCCTCCGAAGCGGTTGCCACGAGAGCTGCGTATTTGGCGAGGACGCCTCGAGTCTCTTTGGGAGAGGGCGGAACGTAATCGGCCATTCGCCGGTCGTATTCTTCTTCGTCAATCAGAAGGTTCATCGTGTTCTTCACCGCATCGATTTCTATAATATCCCCCTCTCGAACGATACCGATCGGACCGCCACAGGCGGCCTCCGGCGTGATGTGTCCCACATCAAAACCGTGGCTTCCGCCCGAGAATCGTCCATCAGTGATCAGGGCAACGTCCTGGATCAGTCCTCTACCCGCAACTGCGCTGGTTGGTGAAAGCATCTCGCGCATTCCGGGTCCTCCTACCGGGCCTTCGTTGCGGATGACGACAACATCGCCTTTCTTTACGTCTCCGCGAAGGATACCTGCAAGAGCGTCTTCCTCGCCTTCATAAACCCTTGCCGTTCCCTTGAAGTAGAGACCTTCTTTTCCCGTTATCTTGCCCACGGCTGCGCCCGGAGCTAGATTCCCCCGTAGAATCCGGAGGTGGGTGCTTTCTTTGATCGGCTGATCCCATGGGCGAATGATGTCCTGTTCGTCTGGGTAGGATGGATACGGTTCTACACCAGCGAGAGACTCTCGAATGGTTTCCCCAGTGCAGGTCAGGCAATCCCCGTAGAGGAGCCCTCGATCGAGAAGGAGCTTCATCATGGGACGAATGCCCCCAACTCGGATCAGGTGGTTCATGTTGTATTTGCCAAAAGGCTTGAGGTCAGCGAGCAACGGAACGCGTTCCCCAATCTCGGCAAAGTCATTGATCGTCAATTTGACCTCTGCGCTGTGAGCAATTGCAAGGAGATGGAGAATCAAGTTGGTCGATCCCCCAAGTGCCAGACAAGTCGTGATCGCGTTTTCGAAAGCCTTGCGCGTCATGATGTCCCGGGGCTTCAGCCCCATTTTGAGAAGGTTGACCACCGCTTCACCCGATTTCTGGCAATCGACTCGCTTTTCCTCTCCGATTGCGACCTGCGCGCTACTACCCGGCAAACTCATGCCCAAAGCCTCGATCGCGCTTGCCATAGTGTTGGCTGTATACATCCCCCCACAAGAACCCGGACCCGGGATCGCGCACTTCTCAACGCGGCGAAGGCCTTCGTCATCCAGCTCGCCTTTCGCGTGTTTTCCAACCGCCTCAAAAACCGAAACAATGTCCATCGGGGTTTCCTCACCCGGATCGTCTGGAAAAAACCCCGGCAGAATAGTGCCACCATAGACAAAGATCGCCGGCCGGTTTAGGCGTGCGATTGCAATCATACAACCCGGCATGTTCTTGTCGCATCCACCTATCGCGACTAGGCCGTCGAAGCCTTCGGCTGCCACAGTTGTCTCGATCGAATCGGCGATAACGTCTCGGGAGACGAGGCTGTATCGCATGCCTTTCGTCCCCATACTGATACCGTCGGAGACGGTGATGGTACTGAAGTTAACCGCTTTCCCTCCAGCTTCGGAGATTCCCGAGGTCGCATGCTCTGCCAGTTCGCCAAGATGAACATTGCACGGGGTCAAAGTACTTGGTGAGCCGACAACAGCTACTTGAGGCTTCTTGAAATCCTCGTCCTCAAAACCAACTGCACGTAACATCGACCGAGCGGGCGCACGGTCGTTACCGTCGACGACAATGGACGAGTGGGGGCGTGTCTTTTGGTCTATAGACATATCTGGACAAAATTATTGGTCGGCGAAATCAAATCGGCAAGGCCGGATTGATTTTCATCGATGGAGGCTGCCGTTTTCAATCCTCCGACGGCTTTTTCATAAGCGAACGATTGCCCCTCGACCGGCACGCATTCGTTGGCAATAGTAGGGACGACTGATGGTTGGCGAATCTCAAGAGCAAAAAGGCGCGCGAAGCGATGGGGATTCAGACCTCGTCTCCTTTCTCAGTCACTTAGAAGGGGAGCGGCGAATGTCACCTGCCACCGTGCGTAACTACGGCCATGCTACACGTGCTTTTCTCGAATGGCTCTCGGGTGGTTCCTGGCGGGATGTCGATTCCAAAACCGCCCGTAGTTACGCGATTGAACTTCAACGCTCTTACTCTCGTCGGACTCTTCACAATCGAATCGCGGGAATCCGGGCGTTTTACCGATACCACCGGGAGCACGGCCTGGTGCAGTTCAATCCGTTTGCCTCCCTGTCCCTTCCCAAGCTGGACAAAACCCTTCCGAAGTTCCTGACCGAAAATCAAATCCGATCGTTTCTTGAGGGCCCTACCCATCTCTTGGCTAGCGGAGAAGTCGATGCTTTCGAAAGCTGGAGAGACCGAGCCACGCTCGAACTCCTCTACGGAGCTGGATTGCGGGTGAGTGAGCTGGTATCGGCGGACCTCGCAAAGCTGGATCTGGGTCGGGGGGTTCTTCGAGTCTTGGGAAAGGGCAGAAAGGAACGCATGGTGCCCATTGGGAAAATCGCGGGTCAATGCCTTCGCCAGCACCTGCATTTGAGTGGGAGGAGTGAAGCAATGAAGGGTCCTTTGCTGGTTCATCCTTCGGGAAAGGGAGTCTCTGTCCGATGGGTGCAGATGAGGATGAAGCGCTACCTAACTTTGGCTGGTTTGCCATCAGATCTTTCCCCCCACAAATTGCGCCATTCTTTCGCTACCCACCTTCTCGATGGCGGTGCTGACATCCGCACGGTGCAGGAGCTTTTAGGACACTCGAGCCTATCGACGACTCAGATCTACACACACACGAGCATTGGGCGATTGCAGGAAGTCTACAAGCAAGCGCACCCGAGAGCGTAGAGGGAGTTCGGTGTCACCATCCACTTCCATTGCCTCGAAGATCCACGGTCGAGCCGTATTCAGATCGATTATGAGTCCCTTGAGAAATTGTTGCTCTAGTGTAGATCCAGGATCGAAGCAGAATCGGGATCGAACCATTTCTTGTAGTAGCGAACGGCCTGCCCGTCTGTAAGACCAGACAGGAAGTCGCTGATGACCCGCATTTGTTCTTGCGGTTCGCCCGCCTCCAAAAAGAGGCGGTGTTCTTTCTCGGGAACGAGTTTAAGGCAGCGTGTATCCCGAGTGCGGGAATAGTTTTTCTCGATTACCTCAAAAAGAGTTTCCAGGAGTCGGCTCCCTTTGAATTCGATCTGTTGAATCGTGGTGGATTGAAAGATCAGGTCATTGGCAATCCGCTTGTAAAGGGAAGCCTCTCTCTTGGAAGCGGGATCAACATCCAGTCGGAACCGGTACCGGTTGGTTCGATCTGAGAAAGGGCCGTCGGATTCAACGATACGGGTCGCGTTGATAAATCCACCCACCTTGGAATTGAACTTTCGCTCATAGTATCCTTCCCGGATGGATCGCTTCAGCTCGTCGAGGAGAGTAAAGTCAGCCTTTGACAGATCGTTCGTGTTTTCTGCCCATTGGTCCACACTGGTCTGAGTAATGTAACGGGCCTCGATTCCGTCCACGATGTCGTTGAGGGAGTAAGCAGCATCATCGGCCCAGTCCATGATTTGGCATTCAATACTGCGGATGTCGTTCAACTCTGAGAGGGAATCCAATTCTCCTGGAACCAATCCTGAACCGAGTGCGAAGTCTCGTATGGGCTCCTGATCGTCGTAGATGAAATGGTTGGTGGGATGCTCGCCCGTTTCCTCGTGCCACTCTCGGTGCAACTTCTTGTATTTGAGAACGCCATCGAGAAAAGCACGGGTCGGGTTCATTCCCTCATTCTCTCTCGCCCGGGCGTAAATGAGGCGGGTTAGAATTCGAAGGGTCTGACCATTCCCTTCAAAGCCGCCAAAGTCTGCCATCAGCTCGTTGAGCTTGCGCTCTCCAATATGTCCAAACGGAGGATGGCCTAGGTCGTGCGCTAAACAGATGCCTTCCGTTAGATCCGGATCGAGATAAAAATCCCCTTTCAACGACGGCGAGTTTACCGTTAGGTATTCACAGATCGAGCGCCCGATTCGGGCCACTTCCATCGAGTGGGTCAGTCGGGTCCGGTAGAAGTCGAACTCTCCTGACTGAAAAACCTGTGTCTTCGACTGAAGGCGTCGGAACGCGTAGGAAAAAACAACACGGTCACGATCGATCGCAAAAGGGGAGCGGTGGTCCTCGGGTGGACGTTTACCTCCGGGAAGCGTCTCTCTATCAAAGTCGCCGTAGAACCGATTTTCCTGCCAACCGTGCACGGGTGGTTAGAGCAAGTCCTTGACCAACTCTCGCTCGCTCACGAGCTCAGCCAGGGATGCGTCGATCTTGGCCTTGCTGAATTCGTTCACAGGAACGTCGGCAACGATGCTCCACGATTCACCATCGGAGATGATCGGGTAGGAGGTGATCAGGCCCTTTTCACTTCCGTATTCGCCTGTCGAGCAAACGGCAACACTATGCCAGTTGCCAACCTCGGTTGGAGTGGTAAGGGAACGGACGGTATCGACCACCGCGTTAGCTGCGGAGGCGGCAGAGGAGGCTCCACGAGCTTTGATTATGGCGGCTCCACGCTGTTGGACCACTGGGATAAAGGTTTCTTTAAGCCAGGTTTCGTCGTCAATGACCTCGGGAGCAGGCCTACCGTTAATCTTCGCGTTGTAGAAATCCGGATACTGAGTAGCTGAGTGATTTCCCCAAATCGTCAGGTTGGAAACTTCGGTCGAGTGGACGCCTGCTTTGGCAGCCAATTGGGTAATTGCGCGATTTTCGTCGAGGCGGGTCATCGCGAACCAGCGGTCAGACGGGATCCCCTTTGCGTGGTTCATGGCGATCAGGCAATTGGTGTTGCAAGGGTTTCCCACCACCAAAACGCGCACATCGGGTGCGGCATTCTTTTCGATCGCCTGACCCTGGCCGATAAAAATCTTACCGTTGATCCCGAGGAGATCGCCGCGCTCCATCCCGGCCTTCCGGGGAATACTCCCGACAAGAAGTGCCCAGTTTACGTCCGAAAATCCTTCGTCGAGGTCCGACGAACCTCTGACGTCGGTCAGGAGCGGGAACGCACAATCATCCAGCTCCATCATGACCCCTTCCAAGGCTCCCATCGCCGGCTCAATCTCGATGAGGTTGAGGGCGACCGGCTGGTCGGGGCCAAACATGCTACCGGAAGCAATCCGGAAGAGAAGGGAGTAGCCGATCTGTCCGGCTGCACCGGTTACGGCGACTCGGATGGGTTTTTTGCTCATGGGGTGCTTTCTCGGAGTTTTGTGGAAAAGAGGCAACCTTTCTCGGTCCTATTCGAGGCGTGGAAAAGCTTTATAACCATTAGTAATGACGACCTTTAAATTGATTGCGGACCGGTTCTCGAAGCCACAGCTGCAAGAAGAGCCATCCTGAATAAGAAAGGAGAGCGAGACTAATCCAGCTAAGCACACTCAAAGGGATGATCGGAAGCAAACTGTATCCGATTATCGGGGCAGCGATTCCGCGCACTCCGGTGAGGCTCATGTGAACACTCATGTATTCGGTGACCTTGTCGTCAGGGGCAATCCGAGTCACCCAAAGGTTCCACGCCAGGTTGCCACCTCCCATTGCCAATCCGAATAGAGCCGACCCCAGACCAATGATCCACAGGTTGGAGGAATTGAAATAGAGGAGGATTGCGAGGAAGAGGAATAGATTGATGAGGGTGCGGTAGATGAGAAAGTTCATCCGCTCGAAAATGTAGCCGAACACCTTCAGGCCGAGGATTCGTGCGATAGCAAAGACGACGACCGTGATAAAGATCACCTCGCTGTTGCGAAGATCGAAGCCATAGATCGGATTGGCGAGGACTTCGACACGGAGTGGAAGTAGCGCCAAGTTCGCAAGGCCTAGAATCATCCAGGCGAGGAGCATTTTGGCAAAAACACGGTCGTCTCGAATGAGGGAAAAACTGCCCCACTTTTTGGGCTCCGGAAGCGGAAGAGGGTCACTCGGGATTCGAGCTACGGCAAATCCGCTAACCAGGCTGGCACCCGCCATTACGAGAAAGAGGACTCCAAAAGCACGCGGGTGGAAGTCCAGGTACTCGCTACCTAAGAAGCTGAGCAAAGCGCCCACTACCGCCGCTACGATAAAGGTGTTTGATACCAGCCGCCCGCGATCCTGGTGGGAGTAGTTTTTTGCGTAGACTGCAACCAGGAGGCTCGGAACCTGCGCCAGAAGGGCGTTTGCACCAAGAAAGGCGACGGTAAAAAGCCAAAGGCTTTCGACCTGCGAAGCTAGTGCATAGCCTGCCGCTGATCCAAGGAAACATAGACTAGCAGCTCTGCTTGCGGGGAGCGTCGACCATGCTGCAATTTTTTGACCGAACGGTGCGAGGAAAAGCCCGAAGGCGATCCCGGCACTCAAAACTCCCTTTACCGTGTCCGGAGCCTCGAAGTAACGGATGGCTGCCAGAAGGCCGAAAGAAAGAGCCCCGACCTCAACGATCCCGCCGAAAGCGCCTCGAATGAGGTCGTAGCGATAGGTCAGTTTGGTAAGGGTCTTGTCTTCGTGCACCGGCCTAAACCTGAGATGGGCTCGGAAGTCCGGCAACACAAACCGAGTTTTTGGTTCAGAGGTGGGAAAATCTCGCGCCGGTCCCTGGGTGACTTACTCCACTGTTGTCATTCGGCGATCAGCTTGCATTCTCTCCTGCATGAACGCATTGGACCAACTCAAGCAATACACGACCGTCGTCGCCGATACCGGAGACTTTCAAACGATCCAGGAATACGCTCCGCAGGATGCGACGACTAACCCTTCCCTTATTCTCAAGGCGATTGGAAAGCCAGAGTACGATGCGGTTGTCGAGCAGGCGATTTCGGATGCAGCTGAAAAGACAGGTGGTTCTCCCGAAGTAGAAGTGGTGATTGATCACTTATTGGTTCGGTTCGGCCGAGAGATTCTCAAGATTGTTCCTGGCCGTGTCTCAACAGAGGTTGATGCACGTCTGTCTTTCAATGTTACCGGGAGCATCGAAAAGGCGAAGGAGTTGATCCGTCTCTATGAAAGTAACGGAATCAGCCGTGACCGGATTCTCATCAAACTCGCTTCGACCTGGGAGGGGATTGAAGCAGCCCGTCACCTTCAAAAAGAAGGTATCCACTGCAACATGACGTTGCTGTTCTCTCTTGCGCAAGCGATTGCAGCGGCTGAAGCGGGAGCGCAACTGATCTCCCCTTTTGTTGGTCGAATCCTCGATTGGTATAAGGCCAAGGAAGGCAAGGAGTTTAGCCCGGAGGAAGATCCTGGAGTAAAGAGTGTTCAGGAAATCTACACCTATTATAAAAAGTTCGGTTACAAAACCGAAGTGATGGGAGCGAGCTTCCGAAACACGGGAGAGATTCTGGAGCTTGCAGGATGCGACTTGCTTACGATCTCCCCGGACCTTCTTGAGACACTTAAGGAGTCGGACGAAACGGTTGAAGAGAAGCTCTCGGAAGAAGCGGCACTGAATGAGCCGATTGAGAAAATCGAAGTCGATGAAGAGACGTTCCGCTGGATGCTCAATGAAGACGCGATGGCAACGGAGAAGCTGAGTGAAGGTATTCGTAAGTTTGGTGCCGACATGGACAAAGTCCGTGCTTTGATCGGCGAACGTCTCGAATCCTAGAGAAGGGATGGAAACCGGTTCTTCTTGTAGGCATCCGGTCTCTTAGGTCGATGGATCTCCCAGAAAGTGTGGCCAACCGCCTGGCCAAACACTTGGACAAGACACCGGTTATTCCCAAAAGCTGTTGGATATCCGAAACTGCCAAAGTTTATGGAGACGTCGTTTTTGGGGAACGTTGCAGCGTTTTTCCATCGGTTGTAGTGCGAGGAGACATCAATCTCATTCGGATTGGTGATGAGACGAACATTCAGGACGGGGCAATCGTCCACCTTTCAGACGACTATGGCGCTATTATTGGTGCGCGCGTATCCGTTGGACACGGAGCAATCGTTCATGCCTGCACAATTGGTAACAATTGCCTGATTGGAATGCAGGCGACTATTTTGGACGGCGCTGAGGTGGGAGATTTTTGTGTGATCGGGGCGAATGCCTTGGTGACACAGGGCATGAAAGTTCCGTCTGGATCGATGGTACTCGGGGCTCCGGGTAAAGTGGCTAGGACTCTCACCGCTGAGGAAAGGAGAGCCCTTACTGAATTGGCTCTAAAATATGTTGAGGTATCGAAGGGCTTTAGGGAGCGCGGACTGCGTTAGAGCGATAGCTGGGACCGGATAGCCATTTCCCCAATCCGAATACAGCGTTGTGGATTTTTGTTGCGTCTAGGTGATCTAGTTCGGAGCGTATCGGTGACGGCCAAGGAGAGGTGACAGAGCGGCCGATTGTGCATCCCTGGAAAGGATGTGTACCGGAAACGGTACCGAGGGTTCGAATCCCTCCCTCTCCGCCAGAGGCGGCCCTCGCGAAGCGAAATTCAACTATACCGGATGAGAACCGCAGGTTCGTTCCCCGAACGCAGTGAGGCACCTGCGAAGCAGCAATCCCTCCTACCAGTTAGCCGGATCCGTGCTACTACTTTTCGATCAAGTGGAAAAGATAGTGCTACTGGATGGAAGGTTTCATTGTCGCCACCCAGCTTTGATTTGTTGGACGATATCGTACGCCTCGTTAAGAGCTTCAGCATGACCACAGTTTTGGCTCGGTGTGGATAACGCGATCATTGCAATAGAGTAAGCGTTGCAATTAGGTCTCCAAGAGGAAAGCACTCGGGAATTGCTGCCGAATTCGTGGTAATATTGGCTACAGCGGCGAGTTGATGGACCTGTGCCTGAATCGGTGCAATTCTCAGCGTTCCGGAAGAGTTGTTTGCGCGCTAGTCAACTGGATAGTTGATCTGAAATTGCCCTCAACGTATTCTTTGGAGGTAGAGTCGCCCCGAAGTGCTTCGAGGTTAAACCCATGCTTCTGAACCACACTATGCCCCACACCGTTCCACTATTATGGAACGATTCTTCGTCAGATTCGTTGCCTACGGTCCGGTCCACGAGTCTGCCTGTTTTGGACTCCAGTTTTTATCTTTCTTCCTCCACCAATGTGGAGATCGGAGTTTACTCATCGGTCGAACCCGAGAAAGCGCTGGGTCAGTCTAAACGGTTTCACGAACCCTGTTTAAGATTCGATGTTGATGGCGAGAGCGTCGTCGATACCGGATTTTTGCAACCAACCCATCCGCAGCTTCAAGCCGTCTTCTATCGATGAACCCCTGGTCAGTTTTTGGTATGGTCGGTTTTGCTTTTGCTGGAACGGCAATGGATTACGCTCCCAAACCGAAAGTGTGGATCTACAGTGACGCAGCGGATAAATCTCTGGAGCGTGCTCCCGGAAAACGCATCACCGATCCAGATGACATTTCGGCGATGGCAAATTACCTCCTCATGTCCAACCACTTCGAAACCGTTGGAATCGTGGTTGGAGGTAACCGTAACGCGAATTGCGATCAGAGAAAGATCAGTATGCAGGCGTGGGCTGAAGGTCTTTTCCTAAAGGCGTACATGAAAGATCTGCCATCGTTAAACGAGAATATCGGTGGATTCCAAGATTCAATTCGGTTCTTGGAATCGTTCATTTGGAGAAAACCGGAACCGTACGACCCGGGGAAGGCATATCTTGATCTTAAGGGATACGAATCCGTTGAATTGTTAGTAGATGCTTTGGAGAGCAGTGATGGGACGATTTATGTGTTGTGTTGGGGAATGTTAACGGAACCGGCTATACTGATCCGCCATTGTGTGGAGGCAGGACGGTTGGATTTGCTCGAAAAGGTCTGCATCATCTCGCATTGGACTAGTTCTTTTTATCACGTAGGATCACTTGAGAACCCAGATCATGTTCACAATGCCTTCAATGATGCGGCCGCCGCGGCCTACGTAAAAGAATCATCGCTAAATGGTCTTGTTCGATTTTACGAGTGTGCGGCCGTAGGGCAGTCGGGAATCGTAGGAGGTAGTCCAAGGGGATGGGATTTTTATAAACAGTTCAGAGTTAGCGAGTTGGGTAGGCTGTATGTAAGTGGTAAGTATCTAAACAGGGAGAAGACAGTGGATGATTCCGATTCCGCAACCCATTGGGTCCTTCTTGGCGATTGGGGAGTGGGATTAGAGGATATAAATGACAACGGCGTAAATACTCCTTCTATTGAGAAGCGAAACGAAGAGTCATTCTTTGAATGGTCACCAAAGATCCGGAGAGAACTTTTACGTCGGGTTGAGGTAACTGCAGCGCCTTATTGAACGAACCCTGTCCGACAAGTTTCAGAGTGTTTATGGTTTCCGTTACCCAGTTGAATCGAATGAGATTTCGGATGCGAAAAATAGATCTAAAGCGAAAACTGGGTTTCGGAGGCGTATTTATTTACCACACAATTTTATGGATGTAAGATGAGAGCTGGATTAGCGATTGCATTGTTTTTAAACGTTTCCGTTCTAGCTGGAGAGGGTCCGTTTTGGACCGACCAATACGATGTTGAATGGACGACTCCGAGTGATAATGGACCGATGGATTCCATGCCATTTGGTGGAGGTGATATTGGCTGCAATATATGGGTGGAAGACGGAGAAGTATTTCTGTACGCGCAGAAGTCGGGCTCGTTTAACGAGTTGGGTGAATACGTGAAGCTGGGTCGGTTCAGACTGAACTTCACACCAAATTCATTCGAGGATCCCCAGCGGTTTAGGCAGAAGCTTCATTTGCAGGATGGTTCTGTGTATTTAACCGCAGTCTCTGAATTCGAAATCAGGGTAAGGACATGGGTAGACGTCTTTACAAGTTCAATACATTTGACAGTCGATTCGGATGAGCCTGTAGATTATAAAATCAGTTTCGAGACGTGGAGGTATGAAGATAAACTCCTCGAGGAACCTCCCAAAGATCCGAAGATGTCAAACAGTTCCCGGTGGGGTAGTTACTCTCTAGTGGCGTATCCCGGGGAGGTGTGGAAGCTTAGAGACCAGTATGATTTTGATGGAGACTCGGTTCTCTTCTACCACCGGAATCCAGCGGAAACGCAGGCACACTATGTGGAGCTGGAGCAGCAAGACATGATGGCCTTTAAGGATGAGATTTATGACGGAAAGAAGAATCTTACTTTTGGGGGTAAGATGTTTGGAACTTCGGCGGTCCGTGGAACCCGGGGGATGGGAGAATACCTGAACAGAGACTATGAGTATCTCAGTCTCGTAAGCAGTGAAAAGGCAAAGAACCATCATATCGTGATCGCTACTCACTTGGCACAGGAAGAACAGTTTGAGTCTTGGAGGAGCAATATGGATAGGATTGGCTTGGAGACGAAGGCCAGCCTTGGGAACACAGATGAGAATCGAGAGTGGTGGCGTAGTTTCTGGGATCGAAGCTGGGTAGTTATCGAGCCGGACTCGACAGATCATGAGAATCCTCTTTGGAAGCTTGGACAGATTTACCAGTTGGGACGCTACCAGTTTGGATGCAACTTTTATGGAAGCTCTCCCACGAAGTTTAATGGCGGCAGCTTTACCGTCGATCCGTTCAAGAACCAGTTTGATCCTGATTGGCGTCAGTGGGGGGGCGACTACCATACCGCACAGAATCAGCGTTTGATTTATTGGCCGATGTTGAAAATGGGAGACTTTGATGCGATGCCCGCGCAGTTTGACTTATATCGTCACGGGCTCCGAGGCGCTGAAATCAGGGTTGAAAAGTATTTTGGTCACGAAGGGGCCTACTACAGCGAAAATACCAGCACAAGTGGTTTGGTGATGGGCCTTGCTTGGTGCTGGCCTCCAAATGACCATTCTCCTCAGAAACGAATCCGGCCAGAGGAAGTTCCTTTCGGAGATCCTCGGATCAGAGGTTTTACAAAAGGATTTGCGGAAGAAGGCATGCAATACAACGCGTCCTGTGGGTATCACTTCACGGCGCCTCTTGAGCACGCGTATATGATCATGGAGTATCATCGCTATTCTGGTAACAGCATTGAGGAGTACATCCCGTTTATTAAATCATCGGTCATCTTCTTCGATCAACACTACCAGAAGCGTCAGATGATGCGGACCGGAGAGCCTTTTGATGACCGCGGAAAACTCTACATCTCCCCCGCTATGGCTCTTGAAACCGGATCTATGGCAAACCCGATGGACCTTGTTGCCGGACTGGAAGCTTGTTTGGAAAGCTTGATCGAACTGGATAGCCCGTCGATTTCGGAAGAGGATAGGGCTTACTACCGGGAGTTTCTTGATCGTTTGCCTCCAACACCTTTTTACGTAGAGCACGAGGGGCGTACCATGCTCGCTCCGGGCGAAGGTGTATATCGGTCAAAGCCGCAGAAAGAAGTTCCTCAGTTTTATCCTTTATATCCGTTTGATAGAATCACGCCCGCAGACACTGAAGAAATGGCTGTAGCCCGTGAAACGTGGTTGCATGACACAAGTCTCGCGAAGGACCGTATTTTCGGCTGGCAGCAGAAGAATATCTTCGCGGCGCGTGCAGGTTTCGCGGACGACGCAATGGATTTGAGTGTCCGAAAGATCTTCGATGGCCGTAAGCTGATGCGGTTCCCATCATTCCTGGGGCCCATGTATGATTGGATACCAGACCACAATTGGCTCGGGGCTAGTATGATCGGAATTCAGGAAATGCTGATGCAGTGTTTCGGCGACACAATTTACCTCCTACCCGCCTGGCCATTTGATGTGGATGTGGATTTTAAGTTGCATGCGCCTGAGAGAACCACAGTCGAGGTTTCATTCAGAAGCGGTAAGATCGAGAAACTCATTGTGACTCCTGAGTCCCGTAGGGATGACGTGGTGTTTATGCAGAGAGGATTCAGCGCAGATCTGAATTGAAGGTGGTCGGAGGAAGCTCATGGTGACTTTTGATGTAGGATTTGGCTCCCTTCTAGTTTGTTCGCAAGGGGTGCGGTGGGTTTTTCTGCGGGCCGTAAGCGCCTTTAGTTCTTTTGAAGACATCCCGCGGATACGAAGGCGGTTTCGAGTCTTTTCTATGAAATGGCAAACGGTGTTTGCTGCTTATCTCTCTGATTGAGCTTAGTGGTGATGAAAAGTCTGGTTCTGGCAGTTCCTTTTTTGTTGTGCGCGATTTCGATATGGGCAAGTGAGCGGCCGAATATTCTTTTTATCATGTCGGATGATCATGCCTCTCAGGCTATCGGTGCCTACGGAGGGATTCTAGCGCAACTGGATCCGACGCCCACAATCGATCGGTTGGCGGAAGAAGGAGTTTTGATGGAGAATGTTTTCGCACAGAACTCGATCTGCACCCCGAGTAGGGCTTCGATCATGACTGGGCAGAGTAGTGCGGTCAATGGCGCTACGGATCTGGATAAAGAGATTTCGGTGGAGCAGCAGTACCTTTCGAAAGAGATGCGTAAGGCAGGTTATCAAACTGCGGTGATTGGAAAATGGCACCTGAAAGAGAAGCCTGAGACCTTTGATTACTACAAGGTGCTGGTAGGGCAGGGGCACTACATCGATCCTGTGTTCCTTGAGAAGGGTGCAACAGGAACTGTAGTGAGACCCAGTGCAAGTGCGTGGGAAAGGAACAAATTCGGACCGAACATCATTTTCGAGAATGCGGTCCAAATGGAAGGCCATTCAACGGATCGTGTTACCGATTCCGCTCTGGAATGGCTCAGGGAAGAAAGGGATCCAAAAAAACCGTTCTTTTTAAAACTACATTATAAAGCGCCGCATGACCGATTCAGGAATGCTCCTCGGTATGACACCTATTTGGATGATGTGGATATTCCTGAGCCTGATTCGCTATTTGATCGCCAAAATCATGGCTCAATCGCAACACGTGGTTATGAAGAAGAGTTGCTTCCATTTCTCGGATCGTCGATCAGTATGCGCCACCGGGTGCGCAATTACCGGGGATTTGCAAAAGGTTTGCTCAAGATAAATCCGGAAGCATCGGAGGAAGAGATCGCCGCCTACGCCTACCAGCAATACCTCAAAAGGTATCTCCGCTGCGTGAAAGGCATCGACGATAATATCCAGCGTGTTCTCAATTTCTTAAAGGAGGAGGGATTAGACGGTAACACAGTAGTCGTCTATACGAGCGATCAGGGAATGTTTCTTGGAGAACACGACTACATCGATAAGCGGTGGGCATACGAAGAATCGATGCGCATGCCATTCATCGTTCGCTACCCGGAATCGATTCCTGCCGGGAGTCGCTCCGATGCTATTGTAGAGAATATTGATATCCCAGCGATGCTTCTCGATTACGCAGGCGTTGAGACACCCGACTATATGCATGGTCGTAGTTTTCGCACGATCATGGAGACCGGAAGGGAGGGTGAGGACTGGAAGGATGCGGCCTACTATCACTACTGGATGCATCTTAAGCATCACTTTGTTCCTGCTCATATCGGTATCCGCACCAAGGAGTATAAGCTTCTCCTTTTCTATGGATGTGCAGAAAACTCAGCTGAGGCACACTCACCTCCTGCTTGGGAGCTTTATGATCTGATCGATGATCCGAAGGAAATGAATAATCTTTACGACGATCCAGAGTATTCAGCGATCGTCGAGGAGCTTAAGGAACGGCTTAAGGAGTTGCGTAGCCTGTATGGTGAAGATGATCCCAAATTTCTTTGCAACAGGGCAATTGATGCTTATTGGGATTATGATGATGAAGATCGTTCTCGTGCGGTCAGTCTTTCGGAGTCGTTTAGAGAGGAGATGGAGGAGAAATATCCTCCCCGGAGCTTTTCAAAATAGTCGCTCTCTCTAAGGACTATGCTCCCAAAGAACCTTCTGCCTACGACCGACTTTAATCCGCGAGAGAAATAGACGATATTCGATGGTCGAAATCGATATCCAAATCGCCCATCGGGGCCTTCCGATAGGGATTCAATGCCATTTCGATTTTGAAACCACTACGACTCTGTCTTCTATTTAACCGTTGGAGTAATAATCCGCGAAGATGAAAACCATACAAAAATCTGCCTCTTGTTTTACCATTCGACTCTTACTCATACTCATCACTCTTCTCTCTACTGGCTCAGCAGATCCTGTTTATGTTGAACCGACTGAATCATCCGTGCCGAGAGATGTGCGGAAAGGTAGTCTGGAGATGGATACGTGGATTATGGACAACTATGGTCTTGCGCAAAACGATAGGCGAGACCTCTACCTGGGAGCTCGAGAGTATCTTTCGGCATCTCGGGACGCCCGATTGAGTGATTCAGAGGTTGTCTCGATGGCGCAAGACATGGGGATCTCATTGATCAGTGGGCCATTGCTGGGAGATCTAACGACGGAGGGTGTTTCTATCTGGATGCGTCCATCGATAGCTGATGATTTGACCATTCTAGTCATTGGTGAAAATGAGGATCCGAAGTACTATCCCGTTATGGTCGAACAACTTGGAAGACCTGTGCGGACTCAGATCGATAACCTGAAAGAGGCTTCGTCGTATACCTACGCGATTGTCGCGTCGGATTCTGAGGTAGTGGCTCGTGGTTCGTTTAAGACTGCACCGCGAAACGACACTGATAGTCAGCTGCGAATCACATTCGGCGCGGACTTTCACAAAATTGGACTGCATAATCCCAACCTGTTCTCTCAGATTTCCAGGCGCGACCCTCTTGCGATGTTCTTCTATGGCGATATTGCGGCCGACGGACGTCGAAGTAATTTTAATATGATCGAAGCAGATTATCTTTTGCGTGATACTTCAGGACCATGGGCTAATTTTGTCGCCAACACGCCAGTCTACACTTCTTGGGACGACTGGGACTATTTCGCCAACGATCGAAGTGGTTTGGATCGACACATTACTGCTGAAATTCGTCAAAATCTCCGTGAAATTTGGAACGCCAATTGGAATAGCCCGGTTGAGAGGCCTCGGCGGGAAGGCATTTTTTTCAAGACGAGGTTAGGTCCTGTTGAGTATTTTATGCTGGATACCCGCTCTTGCCGCGAGACCGGCAGAAAGGGTGGGTTTAGGAGTTTCCTCGGCGAGGAGCAGCATGAGTGGTTGAAGCTTGGTCTCTTGGGATCGACGGCACCCTTTAAAGTAATTAGCTCTGGCACTATGTGGAGTGATTACGTAAGCGACGGAAAGGACTCGTGGGGTGTTTGGGACAAAGAAGGAAGAGAAGACATTTTCTCTTTTATCGAGGAAAAGGGAATCGGTGGTGTTCTCCTTGTCAGTGGAGACCGTCACGGTGCCCGGGGCTTCCGAATTCCTAGAAAGAACGACTTTGGATTCTTTGAGTTTGGTGTTGGTAGTTTGGGTGGCATCAAAGGGCCAGATGCTCTCGTTAAGGACTGTTCTGAACAGTTCTTCGGATATACTGGTTCCGAGATCATTGCCTTTGGTGAATTCACTTTTGATCCGGGCCGTCCTGACCCAGAAGTAACCTTTCGGCTAATTAGTGATCACGGTGTTATCTTGGAAGAGGTGAAAATCAGTCTCTCACAAATAACACCTCCCTGAGAAGGCTGACGACATTCTCATAAGAATCCCGCGAGAGATCGGGTAGGCTCTAGGCGGTTACCAAATGCCTGCGCCGATAGGCGAGCGGAGTTACACCCGAGTATTTTTTGAAAAGCCGTGAGATATTGCTCTCTGACTCATACCCCATCGAGTAAGCGATTTCTGCGACGGTAAGGTTTGTCTCGAGTAGAAGCTTTGAGAAATGCTCAATCTTGCGCTGACGGATAAAGCTTGAGATGGGTTCACCTGTGGCGGCTTGAAATTTGTTGTAGAGAGTCCGGCGGGAGAGATTGGTGGCCGCGACTACATCGCTTACGTCGATTGCCTGATTGATTTGTTTGTTGATGTAACGAATCGCTTTCGCGATCTCTACATCGCGAGTTTTGGCCGGATCCGTTGAAACACGTGCAATCACCCGCAAGGGTTCAATTACGATCTTTATGGGCTTTGTCTGGTGAGTGTTGGATTTGGTTTTTAACCGATGGTCGAGAAAGCGTGCGGCGTTGTAACCGGCACGTTTGACGTTGAGTTCGACACTGCTGAGAGGAGTCGCTGCAAGTTCGCAAACGGCTTCATCATTCCCGACTCCTATCAATGCAATTTCATCGGGGATAGAGCGATTGACCGCAATGCAGGCCTCTTGTGCGAGGAGAGCAAAATCGTCCGTACAGGCCATTAGTCCTGTTTGTCCGGGTAGCTCAGCCAGCCATTTCCGTAGTTTTCGAGAACTTGCACTCCAGCTGAGAAATTCGTCTCCCGTTTTACTTTCGAAAATATGAGCCTTGTGTCCGAGTGCTTCGACTTCTTTGCAAAACCCCTCACGTCGGAGACGTGACCAGAAAAAAAGGTCGCTGACTCCACAGAACGCAAAATTCCGGAAGCCATTTTCGTAAAGGTGGCGCGCTGCCAACCTCCCGGTTTCTACGTCGTCGACGATAATATTGGTGACACTTGGATTTGGCTCTGTGCTCGGAGCGTAGATGATCGGGAGTTTGCTCCTGAGAATTTTGTCGTAGTGCCGGGGCGAGCTTTCGCGAATGATCAAGGCGTCGGGCTTCCAAGCGCGTAGAAGCGCTTGCGGAGAAATATCTTCATCTCGCAGGTAGGAGACATTGCGAAAGAACTGCCAAGGACCGTGAAGGTTGGCATAATCTGCAATTCCACTCAGGAGAGAGCGTTCGTAGTGGCGTGTGCCTTGGATGAGGAGAGCGACTCTCGGGGGCGTTTGTCGTTTTGGAGCCATGCATAGATTCTCGTCGTTGAACTTGGGCTGACAATCATAATGTGCACGAAATGAAGAAAAGTATGCACGAATATACATTGTTAGTTTGGAGCGATACTGATACTCTATCGTCCTTTAGCCTTCGTCTCGCTCCAACCTCATATGCCCAAAACCAAATCAATCTCGACGCAGACCGAACGGGAAAATCGGATACTGCAGGATGCCGAATCAAAAGGTGTACTCGGGCGATGGATTACCTATGCGAAGTTGTCGGGTCCTGGTTGGTTGCAGTCCGCTATTACCCTTGGCGGCGGTTCGTTGAGCACAAGTCTTTTTCTAGGGGTGCTTGGAGGGGTATCACTTCTATGGATACAGCCTGTTGCGATGGTTCTCGGGATTATCATGATGTGTGCGATTTCCTACGTTGTTCTTTCGACCGGAAAACGCCCCTTTGAGCTCATTCGAACGAGAGTAAACCCCGTTATTGCCTGGGGGTGGATCATAGCGACTTTTCTTGCGAATATAATTTGGTCGCTTCCGCAATTTAGCCTGGGTACTGCAGCCGTCACCCGCAATTTGGTGCCCGGATCGAACCCGTATGTTGTGAGCTTTGTCATGTTGGCAATTTCGGTGGCGATCATTTGGTTTTATGATTCTGGCCGAAAGGGAATTCGAATCTTTGAGAATCTTTTGAAACTCTTCGTCGCTCTAATCGTCCTCTCCTTCGTTGGGGTTGTTGTGAAGTTGGGTTACTCCGACAACGGACTCAATTGGGGTGCGATCCTGGGTGGATTTGTGCCGGACTTTAAACAGCTTACCACTCCTGCTGCTACGTTCTCGGAGAGTCTGTCTGGATTGAGTGATGAGGCTTACGAATTCTGGCGTGGGACGATCGTAAGCCTCCAACGGAGTGTGATTTTCTCAGGTGTAACGTACGCAGTGGGGATCAATATGACCTTTTTGCTTCCTTACTCGCAGCTAGCGAAGGGATGGAACAGGAACTTTCGAGGTTTGGCAGTCTTCGATTTGTCCACGAGTTTGCTGATTCCTTTCATTCTGGCGACCAGCTGTGTAGTGATTGCTGCGTCGAACCAATTCCATACAGATCCTGAGGAAGGGTTAATGACGAAATTGACTGCTGCGGGCGAGGTAGTGTTGATGAACGAAGGGCCCCAGAATACTGCACTTGCCGGAGCCTACCGAACACTTCTGGTTCAGCGACTTTCGCACCAAGGGATCGGTGTTAGCGATATGACGGAAGAGGAGCGTGAGATTGTTTTTGCGCAGATGCCGGACAAAGAGAAACGACTTGCGGCAATGCTGGTCAAGCGTGGTGCCCTTTCGTTGGCAACATCCCTCGAACCATTAATGGGCTATGCATTCGCTAACTATGTTTTTGGTTTCGGGGTCTTTGCGATGACGCTTTCGAGTATAATTATTCTTATGCTCATCAATGGATTTGCATTTTGTGAGATGCTCGGGCTTCCACACCGTGGTCTTTGGCATCGTTTCGGCTGTATGTTGCCGGGAGTGGGCGTGCTCGGGCCACTTATTTGGCAAGGGGCGAGTTTTTGGGTCGTCGTACCGACAGCGATCATCGGTTTGATTGCATTACCTCTGGCCTATCTCAGTTTTTTCGTATTGTTCAACAGCAAGAAGCTTCTTGGCGAGGAACGGGTAGAGGGTCCGAAGCGATATGCGTTAAACGCGATTATGATATGCGCGATTGTTTTCGTGAGTTTCGGATGCGTTTGGGCAACTTACGACCGGGCCGGGAATTTAGGTCTGGTCGGAATCGGAGTATTTCTGCTTTTGGCAGCGATTGCCCATTTGAGGAATCGAACTGTGTTATAAATTTTATCGAAGAAAACTATGGCGAACTTAGAACTATCACAACAAACGACGGGTTTGATCGGAGGTCTTGGAATGACCCGGGTTAAAGTTTACGATCAAAGGGTAGCTCCCGATGGAAAACATTCCGGGTGCCCCCACATCCATGCGATTTGCGCTGAAGCTTACTACATCGTAAGCGGAAAAGGGTCCGTTGAGCTACACACATTAGATAAGGGATTCAGAACCGTTCTTCTTAAAGCTGGTGATTACTTTCAATTCCCGCCGAATGTACTGCACCGGATCGTAAGTGACGAAGGGCTGTCTGTCCTAGGACTGATGAGTAACTCGGGTCTTGCTGAGAACGGTGACGCGAGAATCTACTTCGGACCGGAAGTTGACGAAGAACCCGATAGTTTCAGCTATTTGGTCAGTCTAGCGTCGACAGGAATCGAGGGTGCATTGGTGCGACGGGACGCCGCAGTGCGGGCCTACCAGAAGTTGATTGATCTATGGGACAGTGATCGTGCCAATTATTTCCGCGAGCTGGAGAGGTTTGTCGATCTTCACCGAAACAATGTCCTTTCAGAAGCGGATAAGTTTAGCGAACACGTGCAGAGCGGACCGATTGCCTGGGGCAAACATACTGAAACGCGGTTGTCCGGAAACAAATCCAGCTTCGATGGCGATAGGTTCGTTTTTAACGGAGACTCTGGAGATGCCCGAATGGGAATGTGTGGAACGTTGCACCCAGTGCAGCTCGGTGGCCTCGAAGTTTAAAACCATTAATCCGATGAAATACTTAATAGCTTTTTTAGTCTTAGTTTTGGCAATACCAACTTTGGCTCATGTCTCGAATGTGAAGCGGATAAAGTTGACACCCGAATGGTCAGAAAAGATCGAAGGTCTTGCTCCTTCAAATCCTCAAGCAGCCCCGCAGACGGAGCGCCTCGTGCTTATTTTTACACTCATGACCGGCTTCGAACACTGGGTTACCCCTCATACGGCCGAAGTGATTCGGATCCTTGGGGAAAAGACTGGTGCCTACGAGAGTGTGGTGAGTGATGATCTGAGTCATTTCGAGGCAGAGAACATTGGTCGTTTCGATGCGATCATTCTCGTCAATAACTGTTCTAAGCGTCCGGAGCGCAACCTGTTTTACGACGCATTGGGGGATATGGAGAAGGCTAATGAGCTGGAGGAAAACCTTATCAGGTTCGTAGAAGAGGGGAATGGTTTGGTGCCGGTTCACGGCGCGATTGTCATGCAGAATAACTCCGAGCCGTTTTGCGAAATGATCGGAGGTGCCTTTGCATTTCACCCGAAGCAAACGATTGTCACCGGAAAGGTCGTGGACTCCTCCCACCCGATCACTTCGGCTTTCGAGGCCGGAGAGTTTCATCACAAGGACGAACCTTATCTCTTTAAGGGTGCTTATTATGACTTCGACTTTCGGCCTTTGCTTGAAATGGAATTGCCAGACGTAGACCAGGAGGTCCGAGATCAGGTCTTTCTCCGCAATGGAGAACCGATCAAGCGCTACATCTCCTGGATAAGAAGTCATGGCGAAGGGCGCGTCTTTTACTGTGGGCCAGCTCACAATGCTCAGAGCTTCGAGGATCCTGAGCTACTACAGTTTATCCTCAACGGTATCCAATACGCCCTTGGAGATCTCGAATGCGATGACTCTCCTCTGGCACAACAGGAATAAGATCACCAATTTCGCTCTCAAGTTACTAACCTACCCAGAATCATGAAAAGAAGAGAATTCATTAAAACCTCCCTCGCATCCGGTAGCGCAATGCTCATTCTACCCCCGCACGTATGGTCTGGTCCCTCGAAGAACGACACTATGCAAATCGGTCTCATCGGTTCGGGTCGAATGGGTTGCACCAACATGAATGCGGCGATGGCTCGAGGGTTGAAGAAGCAAGCCAATGCACGAATCGTCGCTGTTTGTGATCCAGATTCCAGTCGGATGGACAATGCATCTGCGATTTGCACCGATTTCTATGAGGGACGTGGAGAGTCGAACGTAGAGATCACGCAATACGAGGACTATCGCGATCTGCTTGCCGACGAGTCTTTGGATGCAGTCATCATCGCCACTCCAGATCGTTGGCATGCACTCCACGGGATCGCAGCGGCCAATGCGGGTAAACATATTTTCATGCAGAAGCCTTTGACTTACTCAATACCTGAAGGCCGGGCTCTTGTTGACGCCGTGCGCCGAAATGGAGTAACGCTCCAAGTGGGCTCGCAACAGCGGTCAAGTGTCTATTTTCGTAGAGTTTGCAACATTGTGAGGAACGAGTGGTTGGGGAAACTCAAGGAGGTCCTCGTCGAAGTCCCGACTGACAAAGGAAACCAACCTTTCGTCGAAATGCCTGTGCCGAGCCACTTGAACTACGATCTGTGGCTTGGTCCAGCATCCTATTCGCCCTACACCGAGCTAGGAGTTCACTCCCAGAATATCAACCCCCAGCGCAAATATGTGGGGCGCCCTGGATGGTTGCAGCGAGAAGATTTCTGCCTAGGGATGATCACTGGATGGGGTTCGCACATGTACGATATCGCTCAGTGGGCAATGGGAGTTGATATGGATGGAGGTCCAACTGAAATCAGTGCCACCGGAGACTTTCCGGATCGGGGTATTTTTGATGTGCACGTTGGCTATAATGGTGAAGCCCTTTATCCAAATGGTGTCATTGTGCGCTCAAAGAATGGCAGTGCTGGTGTGAAGTTTACTATGGAAGATGGCGTCGCCCGATGCTCGAGAGGCGGTATGAGCTGCAGTGATCCTGAAATGCTCCGACGCATTCCTACCGATGGCGAGGTTGCAGTTTACGAGAGTAAGGGTGGCCATGAACTTGACTGGATGGTTGCGGCGAGAGAGGGCCGGGATGGCGTCTGCCCGGTCGAAGGCGGACATCGCACGAACACGATCTGCGTGCTGCACCACATTTCGATGAAACTCGGTGGACGTAAAATCAATTGGGATCCGGAGACAGAGCAGATTGTTGGGGACTCCGAAGCTGCTCGGATGCTTGATGTTCCTGTCAGAGAAGAATGGAAAATCAAATCGGCGTAAGAGCTGAATCGAACTCCTCTTTTCTCTTCACTTTATAAACCAGACCCGAAACGAAAAGGGAGTTGTTTCTTATTTTTACACAATGAGGCGATCACTGAGACTGTTTTGTCTTGGCTTTCTTGCAGGAGTATTGATCGGAAATGCGACTCAAACAAACGTCCTCCTGATCTGTGTCGATGACTTGCGGCCCGAGCTCAATTGCTATGGCCGGAGCTACATACATTCGCCCAATATTGATCGACTCGCCAGCGAAGGGCATCTGTTCGTGAACCATTACGTAAACGCACCGAGCTGCGGACCGTCCCGATATACTCTTTTAACCGGTCGATATGGAGTCGCTAAGAATAGCGCACTATTTGAACGTGCACGAAGAATTGAAGACGGTTTGGATTCAGTCTACCCGAGTCTACCTGAGATTTTCAGGTCCAATGGTTATACCACGGTTTCCGTAGGAAAAGTCTCTCACCATCCAGGCGGGAGGGGCGGTCCGGATTGGGATAGTGCTGAACCCATTGAGATGCCGGGTGCGTGGGACAGGCACCTGATGCCCTCGGGTGAATGGCAACATCCCCGCGGTGCTATGCACGGGCTGGCATTTGGCGAGATCAGAGAGAATGCGAGTGAGATGGCAGTATTTCAGGCTGTTGATGGTTCCGATACTATCTACCCGGATGGGCTGATTACAGAAGAAGCTTTGCGTCAGTTGGATTTACTGATTGCCGATAAAACGAGCCCTTTCTTTTTGGCGGTCGGTATGATTCGTCCCCATTTGCCCTTTGGGGCTCCACAAGAGTATCTCGATTTGTATGCGGATGTTTCGATGCCCGAGGTATCCCATCCAAAACGTCCGAAAGGGAAAACGACGTGGCACAAGTCCGGCGAGTTTTATAAGTACCATCGCTGGGATAAAGATCCCAATAAAGATGAAGCTTTTTCCGAAGAAGTTCGTCGCCACTATGCCGCTTGCGTAAGCTATGCGGATGCTCAGATAGGCAAGATTTTGGACAGACTCGAAGCGACCGGTGAGGATGAAAATACTATTGTCATAGTCTGGGGTGACCATGGGTGGCATCTTGGGGAGCACGCGATTTGGGGGAAGCATAGCCTGTTTGAGGAGTCTCTTCATTCTCCGCTGATCGTAAAGTATCCGGGAATGGACCGCGTTGGAGGAAGGACTGACGCCATTGTTTCTACGGTAGATATTTTTCCTACGTTGCTCGATTTGGTTGGGCTCACTCTTCCGGACTTTCTTCAAGGAGATTCGCTGGTACCACACCTCGAGAATGGGTCGGACAAAGAAGGCAGTGCTTTCGGATACTCTCGATGGGCAGAAACAATTCGCACTAGGACTCATCGACTTACCGTTCATGACAGTGGCTTTGTTGAACTCTACGACCACACCAGCCCAGAGCGGGAAACGAAGAACGTGTCTAAGGATTTTCCGGAAGTAGTTTCTCAGTTGAAAGAGTTACTGGCTGAGAGGTCGGAGACGGTTGAACGCTGACTTGGCATATGTCTCCCTAGAACCGTTCCCGCGACTAGTAAGGAACGAAGCCCTCTAACGGGCACCCGGTTCTCTCATTTCTTCCCTCTACTGGGAGGGTATTTTCGGGAAGTCGTTTTCTCGTGGTTTGGCGAGGGGGTTGAGGAGAAACAATACGTAGCTGATCGTGTGGGTTGAAGGTTGTTGTTTTCGGTGTCAAAAGAGTCAAATCGTTGATGCCTATTCACTTGTATAGGCCGAGAAACTCTCTCTGTCCTTGCCCAATCTTTTGTGAAGTGATGCCATTGGGTCCGAGCAGATTCACCGAAAAGAAGCGATAACGTCTTCCTTCTTCCCTCGAAAAACTCCCTACCTCCCTCTCCCCAAACATGAATATTCTGGAAATAGTTCTTTTCGTCTCTGCCGTAGTTGGCGTAATTGCTTTAGGAATATGGAAGAGTCGAGACGAAGACACGAAGGGGGAAAAGGGAGCCTCGGATTACTTTCTTGCCGGTAGGGGTCTGACCTGGTGGCTGGTGGGCTTCTCCCTGATCGCCGCGAACATCTCAACGGAGCAGTTCGTGGGAATGTCCGGGGCGTCGGCGAACTGGCTGGGGATGGCGATTGCCTCCTATGAGTGGATGGCAGCGATCACCCTGGTTTTCGTTGCCTTCTGGTTCCTGCCCAAGTTCCTCAAAGCCGGCCTCTACACGATTCCCGAGTTTTTGGAGTATCGCTTCAACACGACCGCCCGCCTTACGATGGCGATCCCGATGATCGTCACCCTGGTCTTCGTGACGACTGCTTCGGTGATCTTTTCCGGTGCGAAGTTTGTTTCGGAGTATTACCACGAGGTGCCGGTCCTGAATAATCTTACCGCAGTTTGCTGGCTGATCGCCATCTTTGCAGCAGTTTATGTCTTCATCGGGGGATTGAAAGCCTGTGCATGGACCGACCTGATCTGGGGAGCCGCCCTCATCGTTGGTGGAGCAGTGGTCATGTATCTCGCGTTTAACGTGCTCGCTGAAAAGCCTGCCGACGAACTCATCCTGACCAAAGTGGAAAATTCGGATGCCACGGTAGAGCAAATTGACGAGGCCGGAGGCTGGGAGCGTTTCATGCTCCTGAATGATGGGGTGGACGGAGAAGCCGTTGCACAGAACGGGCCGAACGGCTCCGGAGGAAAGGTCCACATGATTCGACCCAAGGAGGATTCCGACATCCCGTGGACCGCTCTCCTGATCGGGTTGTGGATTCCCAACCTCTACTACTGGGGGCTCAACCAGTATATCGTGCAGCGAACGCTCGGCTCAAAGTCACTTGCTGAAGGGCAACGGGGGATCGTTTTTGCTGCAGGGCTGAAGCTTATCATCCCCTTTATCGTCGTGATCCCGGGAATCCTCGCCTTCAATCTTTTCAGCAGTGACCTGAGAGAGTCACAAGTGGAGACCAACCAAGAGATGGTTGAAGACGTGGAAGACAATGAGGTCTTTGAGGTGGACGATCAGTTTGTCGAGATCCACCCCGATCTCGCTCCGCGGGTTTTGGCGATAAATGCTAGCGCAGTTGGCGTCGTCCCTACAGGGCCTCTATCGGCCGAGCAGATCAACAGCCTTGCAGTGCAGGCAATGGAGGAAGGGGCTGAGAGTGCTGGCACGCTTTATTCCTATGACTATGATGCGGCTTTTCCGATTTTGGTTCGGAACCTGATTCAGCCGACGCCCTTGATCTCCTGGTTTGTCCTGGCAGCGCTGAGTGGTGCGGTGATTAGTTCGCTGGCCTCTATGCTGAATTCGGCATCAACCATTGCGACCATTGACCTGTATTCGAAGTTTACCGGACAGACGGATCCAGCATCCCTGGTGAAAGTAGGCCGTAGTTTTGTTGTGATCTTCGTAGTAGTGGCAGGGTTGATCGCACCGTCATTGGACAAGTTCGACAGCATTTTCTCTTATATTCAGGAGTTCCAAGGCTTTATCTCGCCGGGTATCCTGGCCGTCTTCATCTTCGGCTTCTTCTCTCCGAGAACTCCCCGGTATTTTGGGGTCCTCGGTATTGTTGCGAGCATCGCAATCTACGGGAGCCTACTGTTTCTCGGCGAAGAAATCGCCTTCTTGAATCGGATGGCAATCACGCTGGGCCTGGTGATCGTAGTGGGTATCCTCCTGACCCTCCTGCGACCCATGGCCAAACCGGTTGAGATGCCGGTGAATGACGAGATTGCCCTCGAATCCTCCTCGGGGGCCAAGATGGCCGGTGTCGGCGTCGTCGTTCTGACGATCATTCTCTACATCGTTTTCTGGTAAGGAACGCGATGCTCGGGGAAATGAAAGTATTTTTGCTCGCACTAGCGTGTCTGGCGTTGGGTTTTGGGTCAATTGAAGCCCGTAAGCCGAATGTCATCTACATCCTTGCTGATGATCTTGGATACGGCGATCTTGGCAGCTATGGGCAGGCCAAGGTGCCGACGCCGAATCTAGACCGTCTCGCGGAGAGTGGGATGCGCTTTACCGATCACTATTCGGGGAGTTCGGTCTGTGCTCCTGCCCGTAGTTCTCTGCTGACAGGTTTACATACGGGTAGGACACCAATTCGGGGGAATGCAGAAAGGCAACCGGAGGGACAAGTCCCCATGCCCGCCAACACCTACACCGTCGCTCACTACTTGCAACACTTCGGCTACCAAACGGCAGTCTTCGGCAAGTGGGGTCTAGGCTATCCGGGTAGTGTCAGTGATCCTCTGAAAATGGGTTTTGATCGGTTTTATGGATACAACTGTCAGAGGATGGCGCATAGCTATTATCCAGCTTGGCTTTGGGACGATGATCAACGCGAATTCCTTTCCGGAAACACCCGCTCGTTTCAAAATAGGGATTACGCACCTGACTTCATCCAACGTGAAGTGCTGTCCTTCATCAATCAGAACAAAGATCAACCCTTTTTTATCTACTACGCGATCATTCAACCCCATGCGGATATGGATGCGCCCGAAGAATATATGGAGAAGTTCCGTGGTAAGTTTCCGGAAGAACAACCATACGAAGAGGATTACTATCTTGGGCAGGAAGAACCCTATACGGCCTTTGCTGCGATGATTACGATTCTCGACGAATATGTCGGGGAATTGATGGAGGAAATCGACCGGTTGGGCTTGGCTGAGGACACTCTCATTCTTTTTTCCTCCGACAACGGTCCCCACGATGAAGGAGGTGCTAACCCTGAATACTTTAACTCGAGTGGGGATTTTCGAGGAATTAAGCGCGACCTCTACGAGGGTGGGATCCGTGTGCCTTTGATCGCGAGCTGGCCCGGCCATATCGCTCCCGGAAGCGTTTCCGATCATCCTTCAGCCTTCTGGGATTTCTTCCCGACGATGGTTGACCTTGTGAAGAAGCGTTCCTATGCGGCAACGGATGGAATTTCCTTTCTCCCAACTTTGCTTGGAGAAGAGGACCAAGAGCAGCACGAATATCTCTACTGGGAGTTTCCGCAGAAGGGCGGAAGGTTGGCGGTCCGTTCAGGGAAATGGAAGGGAGTACGCTACAATGTTCACAAAGACCCTTCCTCAACTCTTGAGTTGTATAACCTGGAAATAGACCCGGGCGAAACGACGAACGTTGCTGCCGACCATCCAGAAATAGTTGCTCGGCTAGGGGCATACATGAGGGAGGCTCATGAGGAGTCTGCTTACCCGACCTTTGCGATAGTTGTCGAGTGATTCGACCCCCTGTTTTCGATCAATGAAAAAACTGTTCCTGCTCCTTCTCTCTTCTGGTTTTGCGGCTAGTTCCCTCTGCGGGCGCGAAATCGTCAATCTGGACTTCGATTGGAAGTTCAAGGCCGGCGAGGTCGTTGATGGGCAGAGCCCTTCCTTGAGCGACAGTGGTTGGCGCACCCTTAACGTGCCTCACGATTGGTCGATCGAGGGTGAGTATCGAGCAGATTCGCCGGACAAGGGAAGGGGAGGCTATCTCCCGGCTGGGGTTCTCTGGTATCGTAAGGTGATCGACGTTCCTGCTGATTGGATGGAGAAAAAGGTCTCGATCGAGTTCGACAGCGTCTACATGGACAGCACGGTTTGGATCAATGGCGTTGAGCTGGGAAACCGGCCCTACGGCTACATTACTTTCGCCTATGACCTAACTCCACACCTCAAGGAGGGCGAGAACCTCATCGCCATCCGGGTGGACAATACTCTCCAACCTTCGGGCCGCTGGTATACCGGCACGGGAGTCTTTGGGAGCATAGAGCTTCTCGTCACCGATTCCGTTCACGTGAAACGGGGAAGCATCTTCTTCCAGACGCTTGACGCGAATTCACTGGAGGCCACCGTGCAAGCAGAGTCCGAAGTCGTCGGCGATCTCGAGGCTGAGGTTTTTTACGAGTTAATTGCAGCGGATGGAACGATCGTCGCGACCGCCAAAGGTTCGGGGAAGCGGAAACTGACGGTTATCGAACCGCAACTTTGGGGAATCGATGATCCAAACCTTTACACCCTGAGAACTTCGGTGAAATCCGGTGGACGGCTCGTCGACCAGGTCGATACGACGGTTGGCATCCGCACCCTGACCTTTAACCGGGAAGTGGGCTTCGCCCTCAATGGAGTGTCGATGAAAATGAAAGGAGTCTGCGAGCACCACGACGGAGGTCCTGTTGGCGGCGCCTTCCCGGAAAAAATTCTTCGCGAGCGTCTCGAACTTCTCAAAGCGATGGGAACCAATGCTATTCGTACCTCCCATAACCCCCGCACAAAGGAGTTTTATGATCTTTGCGACGAATTGGGGATCATGGTCATGGACGAAATTTTCGACGGTTGGCATCGGAAGGCCGAAGAGGATTACGGTGGCCGCTTCTTCGACGAATGGTGGAAGATAGACGTGGAGGAATGGATACGGGCGAAACGGAATCATCCGAGTATCGTTATGTATTCAATCGGAAACGAAACGGGCGAAGACGATGTCCACGACATAACTGGCTATATCAAGAAATTTGATACGACCCGCCCGACCACCGGAGGGACAATTTTCGAGGGCGTCGACATCCCCGGCTACAACGGTCCAGGGGGAATGCCCGGCGCGATGCAGCGTTTCAATCAGGACAATCCCGAGGCGATCACAGTGCGGACTGAGGTGCCGCATACGCTCCAGACTCGCGGATTTTACCGGGTGCGCACTTGGTGGCGCAATCCCGACCGGCCCCGTAACGAGATCCCCGATTACGGCACCGAGCAGATTTTCTTTGACGGGCACCCCCGCTACAGCTCCAGCTACGACAACGCCGGGGTCCGCATCTCGGCCCGGACCAGTTGGCGGGAGACCCGCGATATGCCTTGGGTGATCGGTGAGTTCCGCTGGACGGGATTCGACTATCTCGGAGAAGCCTCTTTCGGCGGGGGCAAGTTTCCGGCCCGTATCTGGAACTTCGGAATCATCGATCTCGCGGGATTACCGAAGGATCATTTCTGGTTTTATCAAAGCCAGTGGACGGACGAGCCGATGGTGCACATTCTTCCCCATTGGACCCATCGCTTTCTGGATCCTGGAACCGTCGTGCCGATTGTCGCTTATTCCAACTGCGATGAGGTGGAGCTCTTTCTCAATGGAGAGTCTCTCGGCCGCAAAACGGAAGATCCCGAGTGGTTGGAGTTCGTCTGGCAGGTGCCTTACGTTCCCGGTGAGCTCAAGGCCGTAGGATACGACAATGGAGAGCCGGTGGCTCAAATGATTTGGCATACCGCGGGTTCACCGGTTGCGCTCCGTTTGGAAACCAACAACGATCATTTGAAAGCGGATCGTCTCGATACGGCGACGATCACTTACCAAGCCATTGATGCGGACGGAAGCAACGTGCCTTGGACGATGAACCGCGTCGACTTCAAGTTCGACGGTCCGATCAAGAATCTCGGGCTGGAAAACGGCGATCCCGTCGATGTCAATCCCCACCGGATCAACCACCGCAATTTATTCTACGGTTACGGGCGGGGCTTTTTCCAAGCGACCGATGACGATTCCCCGGTCTCGATCACCGCGGCGTCCATCTTGGGCGATACTCTTTTTGAGACCTCCGAGTCCGTGGCGATTGACGTGCAAACCGTTGCCTTGCGCGGGAGCCTCCCCGATGACCTCTACGAAATCCGCTATTCCTTGGACGGGAGCGATCCAGCTACTGGAGTCCTATATGAGGAGCCTTTCGTTCTCGACGATTCGACGATGGTCAAAGCGGTCGTGCTCCGCAACGGAGAGGAATACCTGCATCTCGAGCAACAGTTCTTGAAGGGCGAAAGGCCGATCGTTACCGATCCCCGCTGGAGGCCCGGTTACGATCCCTCCAACTACCCTTTCCGGATAGGAGAGGGCTACTACGAAGGCCCGCAGGATCCGGAAATCCTCGGTCTCTGGGAACGCGAGGGTGACTTCATTGAGTTTCGGCGGGACGGTGTCGTGTATGAGAATCCGAATACACCCGATGAAAGGCCTCTCGCTTTCTGGGTCTATGACTATCCGCTCGATCCCTTCGAGGCCGGCTTTGATGACGCTGGAAAGGGTCAGCTCAGTTGGGAACCTCTCCACACGATGAACACAGAGATCCGGATAACGAACCAAGACCTCGAAGAGTTGAAGATTTTCCGAAAAAGGAACAATCCCGAGATCTACACGCGAGTTGTCCAGTAGGTGCGAATGGGCCGATTCGCGGAGATCGAGACGATGTCCCTCCAGTTTTTTTGGTAAGAGGGACGTGGTTTCGAAACCGTCCGGATTCGCACCGGCGATGCCTTCTCAAGGGCATTTTTAACGGATTACGATCAAACCTTACTGAATTTGTTGTAAGTCATCTTTTCGGGCATGGGAGTCGTTGCTTCTCGGTTTGCGGCCCATGAGTATTTTGGCGGTATATTATTTTGTTGGGATAAGTTTATTACTCCGCTAGGTCGAAATCAAAATCGAAATCGCTATCGAGATCCGATTTCGATCCCGATTTGGATTTCGGAGTTCGTATTCAAGAGGAAGCTTTGTTCTCGTGGGACATCCAACTTCTTAGTCCGTAAAGGGCTATGACCACGAAACAGGCTGCCGGAAGCCAAAAAGAGGTGCGCACTCCATAATCGGTGATAATGACGCCTTGCATCTTTGTGAGTACAGCACCTCCGACGATGGACATAATCAGAAAGGCGGAGCCGATCTTGGCCTCTTCGATTTTCAGTCCTTTCAAAGCGATTCCGTAGATGGTGGGGAACATCAGCGACATACAGGCCGAGATCAGGACGAGTGAGATGAGGCCGATCTGGCCGGGAAGATAAATCGCCCCGAGGGTGAAACAGAATCCCCCAACGGCCGCGCAGAGTAACATGAGACTGGGACGAATGTAGCGCATGAGAAAAGTACTGATGAACCGGCTGCTCACGAAGAAAACCATCGCGATAATGTTGTATCCTTGGGCTTCAGAGAGGCTAAGGCCGACTTGCTCCATTCCGTAATGGATGATGAAGGTCCAGCACATGATCTGAGCACCGACATAGAATAACTGGGCGAAAACTCCTTCGACAAAGCGCGGACGTTTTACGAGTCGGGGGAGAATTTCACTGAAGGGTGCATCGTCCTCGCCGCTTTCGCTCTTGAACGCAGGCATTTTAGAGAAGGCGAATAGAGCAAAGAAGACTGCCACGACGGCTGCGATCACCATGTAAGGTCCACGGACGTTGGCTAAGTCGGTTTGTTGAATCTCCTCGAAGGCTTCGGGATCGTTGGATCTTACCGCCTTTAAAACATCCGGCATTGCGACATCAAGGGCTCCCGATGTGTTTTTGAAATCGGGTATTCCAGAGTCATAGAGAGTCACCGTGGCACCATCCTGAAGGATCACCAATTCTCCGCTGGTGTCGAGAGAGGCTCCTTCTGGCAGATCACCTTTATCGGTAATCAAATACTGGATCTGATCGGGATTTTGCTCTTTAAGCTTCTCGCGAACGTCGGTCACCATGAGGCTGGGGGCTAGAATGAGCGAGGCAACGGACATGCCGATTAATGATCCGATTGGGTTGAAGGACTGAGCGAGGTTCAGGCGTTGGGTCGCCGTTTCCTCAGGTCCCATGGCGAGAATGTAGGGGTTACAAGCGGTTTCCAGGAAGGCCAAGCCGTAAGTTATGACGTAAGAGGCGATACAAAAGAGTACGAAGCTGGCCGCCAGGCTTGCCGGAATGGTGATTAGTGCACCGCAACTGTAAAGGGCTAGTCCGAGCATGATGGCGGCTTTATAGGAGAACCTTCGAATGAAGAAGACTGCTGGGAGAGCCATACAGAAATAGCCCGTGTAGAAGGCAAACTGTAGCCAGGAAGCCTGGGCGGTTGTGATGATAAAGACCTGCTCGAAAACTTTAACGAGAGGATTGGTAAAATCATTGGCAAAGCCCCAAAGCGAAAAGCAGCAGGTGGTCAGAATGAAAGAAAGCAGGTAATGGCGAGGGACTACGGGGGGGGTTGTCATATTTCAGAGGCTAAAAAGCTGAGCTTGATTTCGGGCAAAAGAGTTTTACAGGGACTGTGTTGATACAAGGTTGATCGTTTCCGATAGCAGCTTGTCACTGGTGACTTTGAGCTCGATTTCACCGGCGTCTTTTGTCGATTGGACAAGGATTACAAGCTTGCCGCTAAACAGCTTCATGGTGGGTTCGTGAAAGAGTTCGAGGGAAGTTGCATCTCCGTTGCAGGCTGCCCGGTAGCTTCCAGCACCGGTGACTTCAAAATGCAGCCGGTTGGTAGCAGTGGGGCAGGGCCGGCCGTTCCTGTCGACAACACTGGCGGTGATAAATGAAACATCTTCACCGTCGGCCTTAAGGGTAGTGCGGTCGGCTTCGAGAACGATCTGATGGGGTTCTCCAGCCGTGAAGACGGTTTTCTCCATCGCTGGTCGGCCGTTTTCGTCGAGGGCCACTACGCGAATTTCCCCCGGCTCGTAAACTACATCCATCCACATGAGGCGATAGCGGTGTAGGGGTGTGGAGCGGTACTTCTTTTTAACACCCATACTCTTGCCATTGATGAAAAGCTCGGCGCTTTCATAGCTGGTGTAAGCAAAGATCGGCGTTGTTTCTCCCTCGCGGCCTTCCCAGTTCCAGTGAGGGAGTACGTGGAGGGTCGGTGATTCTTTATTCCAGCGACTGCGGTATAGGTAGTAGCGGTCTTTAGGGATTCCGGCGAGGTCGCAAATCCCGAAGTAGGAGCTGCGTGAGGGCCACATTTGATCGTATGGCGTCGGCTCACCAAGATAATCGAAGCCAGTCCAGACGAATTCTCCGATGACCCACTCTTTGTCGTCTTGCATAACGAAATCATCATCGGGCAGGTTGGACCAGTTGCAGTATTCGAGGTCATAGGAAGAGCATTGGCGGTCCGGGTAGGTCTTCATTTTGAATTTCTCGACGGGGAACTTGTAAATACCACGCGAGCTGACGGTTGAGCCTGTCTCGGAGCCGAGAAGGAAGCCCTGTGGAAAGCGCTCGTAGGCTTCCTCGTAAAGATGGAGCCGGTAATTCAAGCCGGGGACATCCATGATCGCCCCAAATCCGTTTTCCATGACGGCGGCGACTTGATCCATTCCAACGGTGACCATGCGTGTTGGGTCTTCGCGATGAAAGATATCCTGAAGGCGTTTGGCGTTTTTTACCCCGTCACTGGTATGCTGATCGGGCACTTCATTACCAGAACTCCAGAGAATGATGCAGGGGTGATTACGCGTCGCGCGGACGAGGTTGACAATGTCTTTCTCAACATCCGTCGCGAAGTATCGATGGTAGCCATTTTGGACTTTTGGCCTTTCCCATTCATCGAAGCTTTCGGCGATAAAGAGCATGCCCATCTCATCGCAGAGCTCTAGTTGCTCAATGGAGGGCATATTATGGGCGCTTCGGATCGCGTCAGCACCCATTTCCTTCATGATGAGGATTTGGCGGCGCAGAGCGGCGGTGTTGATCGCGGCTCCGAGCGGGCCGAGGTCATGATGCAGGCAGACGCCCTTGAACTTGCGAACCTCTCCGTTGAGGCTGAACCCTTTTCCGGGCTCAAAGGAAAAAGTGCGAACGCCGAAAGTGGTGGTTAGTTCGTCGCGTAGATCGTCTCCCTGATAGATTCGGGATACAGCGCGGTAGAGGTAGGGGGTTTCAGGACTCCAAAGCCGCGGGTTTGGGAGGTGGATGTTCTGGTCAAATTCGTTGCCGAAGGGTGCTTCCGCTTCGTGACTGACGAGGAGATTCCCATTGGAGTCGAGTATATCGGTCACCAGCCGGAGGTTTTGGCCAGAGACTTGGGTCTTTACATTTACTTTTGCGAGTTCATCAGAGACTAGCGGGGTGGTGATGAATTGCCCCCATTGATCGATGCTCTCGGCATTTTTTACGATGATCCGGACCTTGCGAAAGAGTCCAGCCCCCGGATACCAACGGGAAGCTTGCTCCCGGTTCGTCAGGTGGACCGCAAGGGTATTGTCACCTTTGCCGTTAATAAAATCGGTAATGTCGAAGTAGAAGTAAGAGTATCCATAGTTCCACTCGCCGACTTTCCTTCCGTTGAGGTAAACTTTGGGTTCGGCCATGGCTCCGTCGAAAAGAATCAGGACTTTTTGGCCTTCGACGAAATTTGGTAATTCGAAAGTCTTGCGATACCAGCCCTCACCGACATGAGGTAAGGCACCTGTACGTCCGGTCTTGTCCGTTGGCTTTCTCTCCATATTTTGGGTGATGCGGACGATCTGCCGGTCGTTGTTCTTATCAAATGGCCCGCGGATGGCCCAGTCATGAGGCACGGATACACTTTCCCAAGTTGAATCATCGAAACCGATTTTTTCACCATCCGGCTGGGGGCCAAATTTGAACTTCCAGCCCTCCTTGAGAGTGATGACGTCGCGTGGTGATTCTTCGGCTTTGGCCGGAGAGAGGATGGCCGCTGCGAGTATGCAGCCTGACAAAAAAAGAGTATGTGTATTCATCCAATCAGAGCTTCAGTTTTTCTTCGGTGCGTTTAGGTATTCCTTCCAGGCTTGTGTCTGCATGAGTTCGCCTGCTTCGAGTCTCTCCCATAATTCGGGGGCTTTCTCTTTGACGGCCTGGCGGACGCGGACGGAGCGCAGGCCGGCTTCCGGTTCCCGTTGACCGAGATCCTCCAGGCCGAAGTCCTGATACTGTGATCGCCAGTCCTGTTCATAGGCTCTCATCTGCTCAAGGGTTTCGCGGTAAGCGGGATCTTCGGCCAGATTGACCATCTCGTTTGGATCGATCTCGAGATCGTAGAGTTCTTCGACAGGTTTTGTCTCATGAAAGAAGGTCATTTCGGGGTCTGTCAGCTTGCCCCCGGCTTTCAACTGCCGCATGACGTGGAGGGAGGGGCGGTTCAATTCGAGGTAGGCATGATCGGTATCCCAAGGCACTTCGGGCATGAGATTGAGGATGTACTTGTAGCGGTTTGTGGTGATGCTGCGGGAGGCTTCGTCTATCTCATCCCAAATGTCGCGTGCTGAACGCACGTAGGTCCGGTATTCCGGTTCGTCCACTCCCATGAAGGGGCGTGCGGTCATGTAGTCGGGGAGGGGGATGCCTGCGAGTTGTAGGATCGTCGCCGAGATATCGGTGGTGCTAACCAGTTCTTCGACGACCGTTCCACCCTGAAAATGATCCGGTGCCCAAATGATCATGGGGATGTGGATGCCGGGCTGGTGGAGGAATCCTTTTCCACGGAGATTGCAGCGGCCATTATCGGCGATGAAGATAATGATGGTGTTCTGCTCGATTCCCTCATCTTTCAAGCGTTGAAGAATCAGCCCGACCTCGTTATCCATGAACTCGATGGTGTCTAGGTAGGCTGCCCAATCGTAGCGGGTCTCCGGGGTGTCGGCCATGTAGGGAGGGAGCTCGATTTCGTCGAGAGAAACGGGGTTCTCCGAAGCTTCACGGACGGATTTCCACCAGTCTCCGCGATGGGTGATCTTGAGTTGGATCTGGTTGAAAAAGGGTTGGTCCGCTTGGGTGAAGTCGCCGATTTTGTCGAAGAGTCCGAATTCGGTAATGCCGTCGTAATCTCCGGTTGGCTCGTGGCGGAAATTGCAATCGATCTTCGTCCCCCGGTCGAAGACGAGATCACTGCCAAGAATGCAGGTGTATCCGGCTTGGCGAAGCCAGTAGGTGATCGGCTTGTAAGGCTCCGGAAGAGGGGTTTCGCGGTTGCTGCGGTGGTGCTGCGCGTTGATGCGGCTGGGATGAACTCCGACCATCATCCCGGATCGATTCGGCGAACAAATCGGGTTTTCACAATAGGCTCGGGTAAACAAGGCCCCTTCGTCGGCGAGTTTGTTTAGGTTTGGCGTTTGGACGCCGGCGGTTCCGTAGGTTTCGAGATCGGTGCCGATATCCTCCGTCATGAGCCAAATGATATTCGGATGCTCGGGCGGGGAGGGTGAAGCGGTTTCGGCGGCAAGAAATGACGAGGTGATGCCAAGGATCGCGGCGATGGCGGTTCGAGTGGTTTTTCTCATGTTTTCCCGGTCGATCAAAGGTTGACTCCCGTACCTTGGAGCGAGATGTCGTTGTCCCAAAGGATGAGCCACGGGTCGCGGGTCTCTTTTTGGAAGTCTTTTAGTTTGTTTTTCAGTTCGTCGAGCTTCGTCGAATACGCGGGGTCGGTGGCGAGGTTGACCAACTCGTCTGGATCGTCGGCCAGATCGTAGAGTTCGAATTCGGGACGGTAGAGGTAGTCTTCCACCTTGCGATTGCCAAAGTACTCCTTGCCCTTGCGATGGACTTCCTGCCAAGTCGAGGCCGCCCACAGATCGGAGGCGAAGGGGTAGGGAAGCCCGTGGGCGAGGTTCCAGATCAATTTGTAATCGCCGGAGCGGACCACCCGCATCGGGTAATACATGGTCAGTTCGTGAAAGTTGTGGGAGGCGTACATTTCATCCCGGGATTCGTCCGGTTCCTTCCCTTCGAGGATCGGCAGGAACGAGCGGCCGTGGAAAGAGGCGGGGTCGAACTCCACTCCGGCGAAGTCGAGGTTGGTGGGCGTCAGGTCGGCCCAAGTAATCATGGCCTCGCTGACCTCTCCCTGACGATCGCCCCTGGGATCCTTGACGATAAAGGGCAAGCGGATGCCGGGCTCATAGACGGTGGTCTTTGCGCCGGGGAATGCGACCCCGTTATCCGAAAGGTAGAAGATCACGGTGTTGTCCGCTTTTCCGGACGCTTCGAGGATCGCTAGTAGTTTGCCAAAGCCTTGGTCGATCCGGGACACGGATTGGTAGTATTGGGCGATTTCGAGACGTGATTCGGAACTATCGGGGAGAAAGGCGGGGACGAGGACTGCCGCGGGATCGTAGCGTACCTGGGTTTCGCCCGGATAAGGTTCGGGACGGTTTCCAAAGTTGTTCGGTTGGTCCCATTCTTCGGGGGTAAAGGGGTGGCCGCGGTGAGGGTCGTCAGGACAGAAATAGAGAAAGAACGGTTTGTCCTGCAAGATGACTTCTTCGCAGGCCTCGGCCATTTCGATGGTGCTACGGGGATCGGCTTTGAGAACGAGGTCGAAGCGATAGACGGATTCCGGGGCGAGGTGGTACTTACCGATACGGGCGGTCAAATAGCCGGCCTTTTCGAGGAGAACCGGAAGGGACTGGACGTCGTCGAAGGTGCGGAAGTGATGATAGTCGTGGACGTGTCCGTAGGATCCGGTGGCATGGCCGAATTTGCCGGTGAGGATAACCGAGCGGCTGGCGGCGCAACTGGCGCTCGTGCAGTAGGCGTTCGTGAAAAGGGTTCCCTCGGAGGCGAGCCTGTCGAGGTTCGGGGTCTGGATCACCGGATTGCCGTAGGCACCGAGGGCATCGGTCCCGTGGTCGTCCGAGACGAAGAGGATGATGTTGGGACTCTCCTGCCGGGCGGAGAGCTGAAGGCAAAGAAGAAAGAAAATGGAAAGGAATCGAGCAAGCATCGGATTAGAGAGTGATTTCGACTTGTTGGCCTGCGTATCCTCCCCGTGGAAGGGTGACTGCATGTTCGACCGAGTCGACGGTGACATCCAACTCTTCGAGGGTCTGGGTGGGGTCGGCCACGATCAGCTGATCTTCCCGGAGGATCATCATGCAGGGTTGGTCGCTGGAGAGGGTGGATCCCGATTCGGTCTTGAGTTGGCGGGGCGAATAGAAAACGGCCATTACGGCGTCCGCGGTCTCGATCGCTTGCAGATCCGGTGTATTCGCAAGGATAACATAGGGTGCGTCGGCGACGAGCGTCTCCAGATTGGCGGCAGTGGTCTTGGAGTAGATCGCGTAGGCATAGGATTCTTCCTCCGGATTTTTACCGTGGTCGAACCAGAGGGAAAACACGTCGCCCGTTCGAGGCTCGCTCGAGAACGTCGGGTAGAGGTCGAGCCAGTCTCCCGATTTCGACCCGCTCTCAAGCTTGGCTTCGTCGTGGAAATAGTAACCGATGTCGTCGTGATGAATCCACGAATCGGCGGGAATCTCCAGGACCGTGCCAGTCTTCACGATTCCATTTTCGCTTTCGACATCACCCTTGAGCCAGGATTGTTGGACGGTGGTATAAACGTTGTCGAGAGAGGGGCCGGTGATCCCGGAGCCGAGGCATAGGATCGAGTTTTCGAGAAAGAACCAGGATTTCCGCGCGAGGAGTCCTTCCCATTCGTAGGTCATCGTCGCAAGGCCTTCTTTGCCGTTGTTGATGGTTCCCACGAATTCATGGCCGAGATCCACCGCATGCTGGTTATAGCCCTTTGGAGTCAAGTCTTCGATGCCTTGGTCGGTGGTCGTTCCCGGCAAGCGGTGCCAGTCCCAGATCGGTTGAATGTCCAAGTATTCGTCGCCTTCGATGTAGACGAGCAGGACACCGTCCGCCTGGTGCAGACCAAGGGCGTTTTGGCTGTTCACGTACTCTGCGGCGGCGGTTCGGTTGGAGGTCATGCGTACCGAGGCGAACCACTCCGGGCGACGGTGAACGGCATAGTCCGAATTCCAGAAGGAGCGGTGGCCGGTCACCTGGTTGGGCCAAGCCAGGGCTTTCTCGTAGTTTTCCCGGTTTTCGGCGTCGATGCCGTAGAGTCGCTCCATCGCGTTCCTGTATTCCTCGAATCGGAGTGCAGGAAAGCCCGGATTGAAGATCCGGCCCATCACGTTGAAGTCGATCCGGCCATTCCAAAGGGTCCATCCGGCTCCGTTTAGCAGATATCCCCGCAAAAGCTCCAGTTTGTCCGCGGGCATTTCGAAGCTCAGGTTTTCCGAGAGATACGCGAGCATCGAGGTCCACTTCGCGAAGGTCTTGCCGTAGACTCCGAATTGCAGCATGGGCCCGTGCTGTTGGAAAGACCAATCCGGCTGCAAACCCTCGATGTAGCCCTCGGTCTTGGCAATGACTCCGAGAATCAATTCTATGGCCTCCCGTTGTTTGGTCTCGTCTCCCCTAATGATGGCGGTCCGGAACTGGCTGCTCCCAGTCCAGACGCGATTTGAACCGGTCATGATGTTCGGGTCTCTAAGACGGTCTAAACTCCAGGTGGCCTGCTTGAGGAGGGAAGGCGATAAGTCTTCTCCGAGAAGGAAGAGACCGATGCTGATATATTCGGGTGCGTGCGCCCGGAACGAGGCCCAATTGGAGTTCTTGTATCTTCCGTCAAACCAGTGCTGGTAACCCGATTCGATCCCCTCCAGTAGATCCGGATCCTTGAAGAAAGATGAGTCCTTATTCGCATAGGTCGCAGCCATCGTCTGGAGGCGAGTCAGGTGCTCCAGAGCGGGCCATTTCGCCCGCCGCCCGCTTTCGTAATCAATACCCGCCCAGGTTCCGTCATCTCGTAAAGTATTCAAGTATTCTCGAGTGGAAAGGTCGTCGGAATAGGAGTTGTAGAGCCGAGCAAACCTCTCTCGGAGCGTTTGCAGTTCCTGTTCTTTGTCCGTTTGGGCGGTTGACGCGTTTGCTCCTTGGAGGGCAAAGAGAAGAATCAAATACCTGAGGATATGAAAGTGCGGTTGCATGCTGGGGTTGAGAGACCGGGGAACGGAACCAAAACCCATGATATCAAGAGCAACCCGGACTCGTTACCTATTCGTATGGGTAGGACAAGGGTCCCCGGTAGTCCGTTGAGTCTGGTTTTGATCCGTAACTGGTGGTGCTTTGGAGGTCCCAGTGAACGTCCAACTTCGAACGTTGAACATCCAACGTTGAAAGTTCTAGATTAAGAGTTGAGCGTTTAAAGTTTAACGTTCGCCATCTCATTCCCCTGCGGGCGCGATGCCCTCCACAAGGAGAACGGCATCCTGGTAGTCGCCGTTTTTGGCTTCCTCGAAGCAGATGAGATAGGCGTTTTTCAACTCTCTTCCAGCGATCTTGCCGACGGGGTAGACGCGTGCCGTGTGTTTGATCTTGGCACCCTTCGCTTTGCCGGGATAGGTGAGGGCGGCGAAGTGCTTTCCCGTGAAGTAGAAGCCGAAACGATCAGGGCATTCTGAAGCGGGTATCCGGTAATTAGCGGCACCGAGAAAAGAAGCTTCTTCGTTTTTGGCCGGAGGGTAAATCCTTTGATGGGCGTCGGGGACCAGGCGGGAGGAGTTGGCCATGTGCCCGAAGGTTTGGAGACTCTCGCCTCCGTCCACCGCGAACCCGATCTCCGCTTCGCCTTTGGGAGAATACCTAGCCAGTAAAGTCACGGAGATTTCGTCCGCGCCTTCGGCAACGCGAAACTCGCTCGCCGGGATGGAGTCGCCGATCGTCTCCGATTTGGTGTTGAGCATCAGTTGGGTGCCTCCGGGATCGAGCGAAATGCCGAAAACGGTAAGAATCGAATTCAGTGGAGGTTCATTCTTTCCTTCCAGCTTGTCCGTGGCGAGTCCGTGCAGCGAATACAAAGGCTCGTCGTCGCCCATGGTGACTACTTGGGCTACATAGATTCCTCTTCCTTGCGATGGCATGAAGTCAATAACCCTTCCACCCCCATCGATTTTCCTGATGCGAAAGGCATCCGCTTGGTCACCAATGATAATAAGATTTTCGCTCGATTCTTCGGCAATTGGATAGGACTGGGTCGTCATTTCGCCGACGCGGCTGAAGGCAATGTGAACTTCGGCAAAGACCGGTTTTTGAAAAGAGAGTCCAACGCTGAATGCAAAGACTAATAGCGAGGGGAAAGGCAGAATCTTCATCGGCAAAGTTGGGATCGTTGGGAGGTGAAGGTGTTCCGGCTGCTGAGCTAAATTGTCAATGGTTATCCGGTCTTCCTATTCACTTGGAGAGGTGGCTGTGGAAGAGGTCCCGCGGTACTATTCAGGGGTTAAACCCCGCGATCTGAGAGTCTGGTTTCTCTCCTCACAGTTCCCGTCCAAATTTGGCAGACTGGCTTTGCAGGCCGACGACTTTTCATGAAAATCCATACCTGCTTTCTGTTTTTCCTGAGTTTGGTCCCGACGGTTCATCAAGCGACCGTTATCGACGTCTCGGAGCACGGAGTTTTGCCTGGTCTTGACTCAACCTTTGCCCTGAATCGATTGATCGAAGGAATTGGGGGCCAATCGGGAGTCACACTTTTCTTTCCGAAGGGGATTTACGAGTTCCACCCCGAGAATGCGAGGGAGGAGCACCGGGCGGTTTCCAACCACGACAACGGGATCAAGCGGATGATTTTTCCGCTTTTCGGGTTCGAAGACATCACAATAGACGGTGACGGATCGCTCTTTCTCTTTCACGGAGTCGTCAGCCCGTTTGTGGTCGAGGAGAGCAGCGGAGTTGCCCTGAAGAACTTCACGGTGGATTTTGTGAGGACGTTCCACGACGAATTACCTATCGTCGAGATAGACGAAGACGAAGGAAGCTTTGTCGTGGAAATCGACCCGGATAGGTATCCCCATGTTATTCGGCATGGCAGTCTCTACTCCGACCGGGGATATGGCTGGGAAGTGCCTATGGGTTTCAACATCCTCTTCGACCCCGAAACGCGATCCCCTATCTTCAACACGAGGGACTACATCATCAACTTCAACCAGCCTCACCGCGTAGAGCGTCTGGAAGGAAACCGGGTAAGAGTCTTCGCCAAGTTGCGCAAGGATTTACCTCCGGTGGGAAGCGTTCTGATCAGTTACGGTGTCAACCCCCTGAGCCGCCTCGCTCCAGCCATTCACCTTAGCGGATCCAGCGACGTTACGGTCGAAGGAGTGACGATCCTCGCGGCCGGTGGCATGGGAATTATTGCCGAACGCACCGAAAACGTGACGGTAAGGGACTATGCCTTGACGTCCGGTGAGGGCCGCCTTGTCGCTACACGGGCCGACGCGACCCACTTCATCGGCTGCAAGGGAACCATCCTAGTCGAGAACTCTCTTTTCGAGCACATGTTGGACGATGCCATCAATGTCCACGGAGCGTATGTGAAGGTGGTAGAGCGGGTAGGCGATAACCAGTTTCTCTGTGAGATCAGTCATTTTCAGCAATGGGGACTCGTTTTTGCGGAACCGGGAGATCAGATCGCATTGCTGTCGCGCAAGACCATCTTGCCGTTTCATGAGTCAACGGTAACGGGTTTTGAGATCCTCAACGAACATCGCTTCCTACTCACTTTGGAAGATGTTCCGGACTCGCTTCCCGACGGTCCACTCTCGGTAGAAAATTTGACCTGGAATCCCGACGTGATTTTTCGGAACAACATCATCCGAGAGAACCGGGCCCGAGGCCTTCTTTTGACGAGCAAGGGGAAGATTCTTATCGAGAACAATATCATCTCTCCGCAGATGCACGGTATCCTCGTGGAAGGGGACAACAACAAATGGTACGAATCGGGAGCGGTTCAGGACCTAACGATCCGGGGCAACACCTTCATCAATGTCGGTTTCGAGGGAACGAAGCGATACCCGCTCTACATTGCGCCCCTGCTGAACGAGACCCAGCATCTAGGGGAAGGCCACTATCACCGGAACATCCGATTCGTGGACAACGAGATCATCAGCTTCAACGGCCACTTCGTTTTCGCTCTTTCGGTGGATGGCTTGGAGGTCTCCGACAATACCGTTTCTTTCAGCGACGACTACCCGGAGATGGACGACTATCCCTCGGTGGACTTGCGCTATTCCGAAAACGTGACGATTCGCGGAAACGACGCCTCCGGTTTCAACCGACCGCTCAGAATCGTTTCTTCAGCGGATTGCGATCAAATCAAAGTGAGTGACAACTCAGGATTCACTGATCTTCAAGAGACGGGCGTTTCGAACGTTAAAAACGATTGAAACAGGGTCGGGATATGTTGGGGGATAGAGTGGAAACTGTCGGAAGACTGTCATTCGGAATTCTCCAATTTCTGATCCTTTCGTCGGTGCTGTTTTCTATGAACAGCATCTCTTGGGGTGGATCGACCCTTCTAGGGGGATTTGATGATTCTTCTGGCGTCGTTAGGCAGGATGCCGCTGTTGCTGGTCTTGTTGATCTTCAGTTGAGCGGAAATCGATTGCGGAACTTTACCGGGTCAACGGATGGACTCTGGGGGAGTCAGGGCTTTGGGATCAATTCTGCTCTTTCAGGTGAACCCATCAATCAAAACTACGGTAACTTTACTCTGGTTGTGACCGTAGAGAATCATTCTGGTGATCCTATTGAGATGAGTCAGTTGCACTTCCAGTCCTTCAGGGACCACTGGAAGTCCTCAACGGATGTGGATATCAGCCTGGATGGAAGCACGAAGACTTTTTCACTCGGCGGCACAGGTTCATGGAACGCATTTGATATCGACATATCGGAAATTGATCCGGACACGATATTGGAGCCGGGAGTTAGCCGGACCTTCACTCTCGAGTTTAATGGGGCTCAGGGAAACCGAACTTTGATGGTCGACAACCTAGGGATCTCGGGAGTTACCGATTCCTTTTACGTCGTCCGATGGGGACTTCCCGGCGGCAAGCGAGACATCGTTTCGCAGAGTATTTCTAACTCTAATAAATTGGACGCAACATTTGACCCGGATCAGGCGGCAAGCCCGGTGCAAGGCAGCAATTACTTTCCGGACCCGTCTGGTTTTTCACCGAGGTTTTTTGGTGCTTCTTCTGTTGAGAACGAAGAAGCACTGATCGCGAACGATAATTCGGGAGACCGGATTCAAATGGAACGGGAGATCGAGCCGAATCAGACCTATGCTGCAATGATCGTATGGAAGGACTTTCTCAACCCAGCAAACAACATCGATACTTTTTCGATTAAGAAGGATGATAGCCACTGGACCGCTGAGATCTATTTTCGTTGGGTCATTCAGGTGAATTCCGGTGAATGGTATGCAAGTTTTCCGATTGCCGAGACCGGGAGTTTGGTCACCGATAAAGTGACTGTCCTTAACTGGTATCCGTTTGAGCCTTTTGCAGATGGAGAGGTGACCTTCGGCACAATGCCGGTTGAAGTGGATTTGTCGGAGGCGGTCGTCTTTGGATTCTACTTTGAAGCGGAGAACGGCGATGACTTTTCCAGGGATACCGGTCTTGCGGTAAGCTATTTTGCCGTAAGTGCTACCGAGGAACCGACCACTGTAGACAGTGGGGTAAAGAGCGTTGATACGGGGTACACGGTTTTGATCGTTCGCAACGCAGTGTTGGACGGCGAGAGTATCATCGTTGGTTCAAGCTACGAAGGAACTGTGGTAGCGTATGACTACGCAGGAAATTTCCTGTGGGAGAATCCTTTGGTTGGCTTGATGGCACGGGATATCTGGTGCGATGATCTGAACAGTGATGGGAACGATGAGATCCTTGTAGCTTTGGCCGATGGCAGTATCCGCTGTCTCGATGGAGTCACCGGGAATGAAAACTGGTCCTTTTTCTCTCCAGATGAAGCAAATCCGGGCCAGCCCAATGGGGTGCCGATGAAGGCTGTCTGCACCATCCGCGGTTCAACAGGTCTCTACATTGCCTGTGGAGGCTTTGATAAAAACCTTTATTGGCTCGATGCAGAGGGAAACCTTCTTTCGACGGTCCCGTCCTCCAGGTACTCTGACTTGGAGCCTTGGGGAGTTGCTTCCGAATATCTTGGCCGTGAAATCGGTGAAGCTCACACTCCTAACTTCCTTCGCCCGGTTCCACAGAGTGACGGAACAGACAAGCTATTGATGCTAGGGTATATTCAACAGCAGTTTCGGGGACGTTATTACCTTTTTGATCCGTTGGGAAGCTCCGGAACTCGTCCTTCCCCTGGCCTGGATTCGAAGATAAACGACTCGATCGGGGCTCTTGAGATTTCTGATCCTGATGGTGATGGCGCTTACAGCCTTTATGCGGGTGGCAACGCATTCAGTATTCGAGTAGAATCGATCGATCTTTCAACAGGCGTTTCGACATTTCATGAAGAAGACTTCAATAGACCCTTTAAAACCTATCGATTCTCGACTCTGACGGATGTCCCCAACGGAAGCGGATACAAAATGTTCATCCTCTGCGGAAATAAAGTTGTTCTTCGATCAGCGGATCTCTCGGACGACTTAGGGAGTGTTTTAATGCCGCACGCTCCTCACAGTATGTGGCACGATCGGGATAAGAATCGCATTCTTTTTGCCAGTGCCCAAAGCGGAGGTAGCTCGATCCATATTGTGGATCTTTCCATGCCTTACTGGAAGCAGGCTCTCAGGGATCTCGATCCTCCCGGAAAATTGAGATCAATGAAAGCGAACTACACCGATATTAGAGAGAAGGTGAGGGGCTTTGTTAGGCCAGCTTGGGAGCGACTTCCTGATCAGATGATCGAAGTTTCAGGTGGAGCAACCCATGAAACGGCAGTTGCCCTTCGTGAGAAGTATGGGACCGTAAATCCGCTTTTCATGACATTCGCCCACACCACGAATGTAGAACAGCAAGGGTGGAAAAATTCAGTCGAAACCACAACAGTAGAGCCGGTTGTTACACCAGCCAACGAACCGTATCTCCAACGATTCGACAATGGGATCACTTATGGACGCACTCGTCAGCAGCTTCTTGACCAGCATTGGCAACCAAAGATCGACGAATCCTTGTTTGGGCTAAGTTTTCGGGCAGGACACGGCAACGACCCCTACTATTACAATCCGGACACTTTGAAAGCCGCTATCGATGCGAGCTACGCTAAAGGTCCAAACCAAAAAACCGTTCTTTCTTGGGCGGAGGTGCAGGCTACGGGTAGTGAGATGAAATATCCGATTGATCGTTTGTTTCGCGAAATAGCTAACCATTTGTCGACGAGGAACGGGATGATGGCTTTCAATAACAAACACTTGTTTTGGGGAAGCACTGTTCACAGGGAAGTCTGGAGCGATTTTATTTCCGGAGAGTTCAAGGAGGTCTTTTCGACTTGTATGGAAGAAAGCACCTCCAAGACTGGTGAGTTGAGTCTTTCACACCGCCTTGGTCTGTGGGCGAGCGGTTGTTTCGATATCTGGGGAATGCGGACTACCCGGGACAACACCAGTTTTGACAGGACCCGGGAGATCGCTGCTCAGATTGTACCCAATCACTTTCTGAGGCACATGGTCTATCGTTTAGCTTACGGAGCACGCTACTCCCACAGCAGTTACTCTGATATGGATTACCAGAGTCTAGTGTGGGAGTTGGTCGCTTCGGGAGCCCTTTACCTTCCTCGCCGAGAAGAAATTGTTAGTTTCTCTCCGGTTCATTTCGGAGTGAAGAGCGAGCCGGATGAGCGGTATGTGAAGGGTAACGTAATTTCTAAATGGAGCACGTATTACGATGCAGCCGAACAGTCGGCAAACCCGATGGTGATCGGGCGCTTGGAAGGCTGCTGGGTTGGGGCAAGAAACACTGAATGGGATTTTTCAACGTTTGCTGCTGGGGTCTTGGATCGAAGGCAGAATTTTATTCCTCCTTATCCGCATGGAATGGTTCTCACTACTCCGGTTGAAAATGGTCTCTACGCATCCCGGGCAGACAGTCGTGAGAGGCTGCGATATAACCTTCATCCGCTTTATCGGAACCGAATGACGGAGATCATCACCGACGGCCGCAACTACATTGAAGCCGATGGATCCGCCACCTACGCTGCTAACAGTGCTTACTTTTACAGCACAGTAAGGCCAGCTGTTGAAAATGCTAAGAGTCTCCTTCCGATTTATCTTTCGGGTGACGAGGTCGGCTGGGTCTGTGCTCAGTCTGCGCCCAACCGCTTACGGTTAACTCTGGTAGATAGTGGCTACTTGAATCCTGGTGATCGTTTGGTGACTATCCATTTCAATACGGTGAAGCCGGTCGCTGTAACCGATTTGTTGAGTAATGAAAGCATCGCCATCAACGGAGACTCTTCTGCAGTATTGGTTCCACTGGGTATGTTCACTTTTCTTGATATCGAGTTGAGTGAGCCGTTCTTTCCAGACAACGAGTGGGGCCGGTACGCAAGTGACTATGGTTTGAGTGGGCTTTCGACCGCGGATGCTGACAAAGATGGTGTAGTCGATCTTGCCGAGTTCGCTTTCCAGGGTCATCCTTGGAACGCTCGGGACCGTGGCCATTCACCAAACTTCTCCTACAACTCTCTTCAAAAACGGTTTGCCTTGGATTTTGTTCGGTTGGATTCAGAAAGACTTGGAATCAATTACATTGCAGAGTGGACAGACGACTTGCGGAACGAAATTTGGAGCACAGACTGGTCCGACTTTAGCGCAGAGTCGATGGGTAGCGGTTCGCGGACTGAGATTTACGGTTTGGACGTCACTGATATGGATCAAGCGTTTTTCCGGATCAGAATCGAGATCCTCAATGATTGAGTCGCTGATTTATCTTCATTTGGAGAGTGTAGATCCGAGTCAGCGTGTCGGTAGTTCATGTCTGGCGTCTATCTAGTCCTAGCAGGATTGCTATCCGGCTTCTCGGTGCAACGAGCCTTTTCCGCTGAGTCAAACGACGGGGGAAACGCACTTCGGACTCATGAACTACTTGGAATTGAGGTGTCGAGTTCAGGGCTCTCGCCTTCTCTGTCGACCAAGACTGGTGCCCAGTTAGGGGATAGCACGAGGTTTGAAGGTGATGAAGCTTTTTCCGAGGAAGAGAATGCGGTGTTTGTGGTTCGATGGGGCGATCCGGATGGTGCGACCGATATCGTTTATTCAAGTGAGGCTGGTTTGAATACTCTTGAGACAACCTACGACTCAACCCGCATCGCAAACCCGCCACAGGGATACCTATACTACATGTATCCTGAAGGATTCTCCCCAGCGTTTTACGGGGCAACTTCGCACGAGAACGAGACAGTCACGGTTGTCGATAGCGGAAATGGTGACCAAATTCGTTTGCACAGAGAAACTAGCCCAAATGAGTCCTTCTCGGCTATGGTCGTTTGGAGTGATTTTCTCAATCCGATCGGAAACCTCGAGAGTTTTGCCATCAAGAAGGACGATAGCCATTGGACTGCAGAAATCCATTTCCGTTGGGTAGTAGAAATGGAGAGTGGGGAATGGTTTGCGAGTTCTCCCATCGAGGAGACTGGTAGTCTCGTTACCGATAAGGCGGTTTTCCTGAACTGGTACAGATTCACGCCATTTCGGAATGGCGAAGTTTCGTTTTCTGTCCTCCCGACGGAAATCTCTTTATCCGAGGTCGCAGGGGTAGGATATTACTTTGAATCAAAAAATAAAAGCGACCTCGAACGGGATACTGGTCTATCCGTCACTTACTTTGCGGTTACCTCAGCGGATGATGTGACAAACGAATCTGGAGGCGTTCAGAGTTTTGACACCGGTTACACGATACTCACGGTTCGCAATGCGATTCTAAACGGAGAAAGCATCATTATCGGAGCAAGCTATGAGGGCACGGTTGTTGCATTTGATTACGACGGAAATCTCCTTTGGGAGAACCCTCTTTCCGGTTTAATGGTGCGCGACGTCTGGTGTGATGATTTGAACGGGGACGGCGACGAGGAGATTCTGGTGGCGGTTGCGGATGGTAGTGTGCGGTGCCTTGAAGCAGCGACGGGCGATCAGATGTGGGAATTTTATTCTCCAGACGAGTCGAATCCGGTTGAACCCAACGAAGTGCCCATGAATGCGGTATGCACAGTCCGTGGCGAGGGAACCAAATACATTGCGTGCGGGGGATTCGACAGAAATATGTACTGGCTCGACGTTAACGGTAACCTTCTTGCAACTGTCGATTCTGCCTTCTACTCCGACTTGGAACCTTGGGGATCAGCTTCGGAATACATGGGCCGGAACGTAGGAAAAGCTCACACCCCGAATTTTCTTCGCCCCGTTCCCCAAGGAGATGGTACAGATCAACTCTGGATGCTCGGTTTCATCCAGCAACAGTTTCGTGGACGCTTTTATGTTTTTGAACCTTTGGGGGAATTCGGGATGGCACCGATACCTAGTCTCGAATCCGAAATTCAGGATTCGATTGGGGCCCTGGAATTTTCCGATCCGGATGGTGATGGAAACTACCATCTCTACATGGGTGGCAACTCCTTTTCAATTAAGGTTGAGTCGATCGATCTTTCCTCTGGGGTATCGACTGCACACGAAGAGCGTTTTATACGGCCATTTAAGACGTACCGCTACTCCACGATGACAGATATTCCCGGTGATGGCGACCATAGGATGTTTATTCTCTGTGGGAACAAGGTGATCGTGCGCTCCGCGGATTTATCAAACGAGTTGGGAAGCGTTGTGATGCCTCACTCGCCTAACGGTATGTGGAATGACCGGGATAAGGGTCGAATTCTCTTCGCCAGCGCTCAAAGCGGAGGCAGTGCAATCCACGTCGTTGATACAATGTCACCGTATTGGATGCAGAATCTCCGCGACTTGGATCCGCCGGGAAAGATGAGAAAGATGAAGGCGAACTATGCGGACATCCGCAAGCAGGTGAACGAGTTTGTTCGACCCAGTTGGGAGCGTGTTCCTCAGACCATTATTGAAGTGTCAGGAGGAGTGAATCACCCAACCTCGGTGGCCCTCCGGGAGAAGTATGGAACGGTCAATCCCTTTTTTATGACATTTGCCCACACTACAAATGTTGAGAAACAAGACTGGAAGGATTCTGTCGCGATTACGAAAGTCGAACCGATTGTCGAGCCTGTTCGAGAACCCTACCTCCACCGATATGACAATGGTATAAAGTACAATCGCACGCGGGAGGAACTACTTGCCGAGCACTGGCAGCCGAAGATCGACAGCTCACCCTTCGGATTGAGCTTCCGTGCTGGTCATGGCAACGACCCTTATTATTACAGCCCTGAGAGTTTGAAGGCCGCGATTGACGCGAGCTTTGAAAAGGACCGTGGCCGCACCACCGTTCTGTCATGGGCTGAGGTTCAGTCGACTAGCGACGATATGAAATACCCCATTGGGCGCTTGTTCCTGGATATAGCCGACTATCTTTCCACGCGAAGAGGAATTATGGCTTTCAACAACAAGCATCTCTTCTGGGGTAGCACGGTTCATTTGGAGGTATGGAGTGACTTTATCGCCGGAGATTTGAAGAACGTCTTTTCCTCTTGTATGGAAGAAAGCACCTCCAAAACGGGTGAGTTGAGTCTTTCACACCGCCTTGGTTTGTGGGCTAGTGGCTGCTTTAATTTTTGGGGCATGCGGACCACACGCGATAATACTAGTTTTGATCGGACTCGGGAGTCCGCGGCTCAAATCGTCCCCAATCACTTCCTTCGTCACATGATCTACCGGTTGGCTTACGGAGCACGTTATTCTCACAGTACCTATTCCGACATGGATTACCAGAGCTTGATCTGGGAGTTGATTGCTTCGGGAGCCCTGTATCTTCCTCGTCGAGAAGAGATTGTGAGCTTCTCTCCAGTTCACTTTGGTATCAAAAGCGAACCGGATGAGCGTTACATTGAGAGTAATGTTATCTCTAAGTGGTCGACTTACTATGATGCGGCTGAACAGGCGGAAAACCCGATGGTTGTTGGAAGACTGGAAGGATCATGGATTGGAGCTAGGAATACGGAGTGGGATTTTTCAAGTTTTGCAGCGGGTGTTTTGGATCGACGCCAGAATTTTATCCCACCCTATCCTCATGGAATGGTCCTAACCACCCCCGTTGAGAATGGAGTCTTTGCCTCTCCCGCAGACAACCGCTTACGTATCTGGAATAATCTCCATCCGCTTTATCGGGATATTTTAACCGAGTTTATTACGGACGGTCGGAACTATATCGAAAGTGATGGATCAGAGACCCATCCAGCAAACGGTGATTTCTTCTACGGTACGGTTCTTCCAGCGGTTGAGGAGGGTAAGAATCTTTTACCAGTTTCCCTATCGGGGGATGATGTAGGGTGGGTATGCGCCCAGTCAGCGGTTGATCGTTTTCGCCTTACGCTGATCGATAGCGGTTACCTCAATCCGGATGACCGGACTGTTACGGTTCACTTCAACACGGTGAAGCCTCTTTCAATGACTAACGTGCTCACCGGTAGGGAGTTCGAGATAAAGGAAAACACGTCAACCGTTACGGTGCCTTTAGGGATGTTTCTTCTTCTGGACATCCGTTTGGACCAACCATTCTACTACGGTACGGACCGGTCTTAAATGACCGAGCAGCCCTGATAAGCACCGTTTGCATCAGTTTTGCCACTCCAAAACCTGACAGGGCTGTTGTGGAAAAGTGCTGTTGGAAGAGTCCTCTGCAGGTGTTGACCGAGAAGCGAATTTAAGGCGCTTCTGACCCGAGAAATCTCTCAGTGGTGCTAGTGGGTGTCATGGAGTTTCTCTGCCTGGTATTCGCTTTACATCCGCTACCCATAACCATCAACCCCTCTGGAGTTCGGTGAACACTATTCATCTGGAGAGGAGGCGGATTTCGATAAGTATATTATGATCGCCGCGCTCTGCTCTCCCTAATCCTACCGACTCCATACCTTACGCTCTGTTCCCATTGTGCTTCGGACTTTTTTATGAGAAAGCAATCGTTTCTATTGGTGGGCGTCCTAGTCTTGTTTTCCAAAGGACTTCCCGCAAATGACTTGATTGAGGGCGATGTCCTTTCGAACTTTGCACCGGCCAAAGGATGGTTCACGGCTTCCACTACCAGCGCGGTTCCCGGTGAAACGGAGCTTTCGGCCGAACCCCATGACGGGCCCGGAGGGATTTTGATCAATGCAACGACAAAGAAGAAAAAACACTCCCACCTCCGAACGAAGGAAGAGTACGGCGATGTTTCGGTTCACTTGGACTTCATGATTCCCGAAGGCTCAAACTCCGGAGTCTACCTGATGGGCCGTTATGAAATTCAAGTATTTGACAGCTATGGTGTTGGGAATCCGCAACACAGTGATCTGGGTGGACTCTACCAAAGATGGGACGGGCGGAAACAGGGCAGGGACAGGGGTTACGATGGTGTAGCTCCACTCGTGAATGCCGCGAAACCAGCAGGTGAATGGCAGACACTGGAGATTGTTTTTCGCGCACCGCGCTTTGATTCGGATGGAAGCAAGACCGAAAACGCCCGCTTTGTATCCGTCCACCTCAATGATCAGCTGGTTCAGGAGGAAGTCGAAGCGACGGGTCCGACTCGGTCCCACCAGATAGAGGGTGAGAGCGCGACGGGACCGATTGTGATTCAGGGTGACCATGGACCGATTGCAATTCGCAGCTTGAAGGTCGAGAGCCTCGATTTACAGGAGGTGAGCTCGGTTGGATCTGAGTGGATTGACTTGTTTAACGGGGAGAATTTGGAGGGGTGGACTGCCTACCGCGGGAAAAAAGGCGACGGGTCGTCTCTTCCTCTGGATGATATTTTTCGTGTGATTGACGGAGCGATTCGTGTCTATGCCGATGCGCCCGAGTATTCGCGGCAGTTTAGCGCGAACTTATTGCACGATGGATTGTTCTCAGAATTTCACTTGCAAGTAGAGTATCGTTGGCTGGGTAAGAAGTTTATCCCCCGCAGCAAAGCCGACCGCGATGCGGGCATCCTTTTCCATATCTACGAGGAGCAAAGTCTAGTCTGGCCTTCCTCGGTTGAGATGCAACTGGGGGACGGAATCCCGGAAGAGAATGGTAAATATGTGACGGGCGATCTGTTTGTTTTGGGTCGAAATACCCGAACGAAGACCCCGATCCATGATGGGGTCTTTCAGGAAGGAGCCGAGCTGGAGGAACGAGGAAGGTTTAGTCCCGGGAAGAACCTCAGAGGCGTTACGCCGATCTATGCCGAAAACCCAATTGGCGAATGGAATCTTGCCGAAGTGGTCGTGCACGGAAGCGAGAAAGCGGAATTTTACCTGAACGGAACCTTGGTCAATCAGGTGTTCGATATGGAATTCCTTGATGCGGACGAGCAATGGAAGCCTCTCGGGTCTGGCCAAATCTCCGTTCAGGCCGAATGGGCAGATCTAGAGTATCGGGTCATCCGTCTCAAAGATCTCGGCGAGTGACCATTTTCCTCTGCCTTTAGTGAAGCTATGTTCAATCCCAAAACTAACTCCTATGATCTCTAGAAGAAGATTTATCCAAAGTTCGTTGGCCAGTGCGCTGGTCGCACCCAATCTAATCGCATCATCCCTTGATGGTCCAAGAAAGCTACGGATCGCCGCGATTGGTGTTGGTAACCAAGGGTTTCGGAATATCAAAGGCATGCAAAGCGAGGACATGGTTGCCTTGTGTGACGTAGATTCCGGTTTTCTCGCCAAAGGCTCCCAAATGTTCCCAGAGGCGAAGACTTTTCAGGATTTCCGGATCATGCTCCGTGAGCTGCGGGGAGAAATCGACGCTGTTGCCATCAGCACACCGGACCACACTCATTTCCCGGCCGCCATCATGGCCTTGGGCATGGGTAAGCATGTCTTTCTCGAAAAGCCCATGGCCCATAGCGTCGCCGAGGTGAGGATGTTGATGGCCGAGGCGGAGAACAATGGTGTGGTCACTCAGATGGGCAATCAAGGACATGCTTTCGAGGGTACCCGACTCATTCGGGAGTGGTATGAGGCCGGATTGATTGGTGAGGTGCGGGAGGTCGCTGCTTGGACGAATCGCCCGGTCAATGGCGTAGGATTTATTTCCGAACAAATGGAGTATGCCGCTCCCTCACCTGTTCCGGGCAGTCTCGATTGGGACCTTTGGGTGGGGCCGGTCACGGATGCCCCGGAATTTTCAAAAGGTATGTATGCCCCGCGTGACTGGCGCGGATGGTGGAAGTTTGGAATGGGAGGTCTTGGCGATATTGGTTGCCACACCTTGGACTCACCTTTCTGGGCCCTTGACTTGGAGATTCCTCATAAAGTTGAAGTGGAGGTAGAGCACGTAAATCCAATTTTCACCCCTCCTGGTTCGGTGGTTAAGTTTCATTGCAGACAGAGGGGAACCGGGGAAGTGGTTCCGGTCAGTTGGTATGAAGGTCCAAGGATGCCCGCAAAACCCGGTTTTTTTGGAGAGGACGAGCTCGATAAACGCGGTGGTCTTATGATCGTCGGAAGCGAAGGCATTATTTACCACCCGAGCTTGCGTCCGAATAGTCCTCGTCTTTATCCCAAGTTGCTTTGGAGGGATTTCCGGAAGAACCCTTCGCTCCGCCCGGAAAAGAAATACCCTCGGATCAAGGGAGGTCACATTCAGGAATGGATTCGTGCCTGCAAAGGAGAAGGTCCGACCCCCGGATCCAGTTTTGACTACGCAGGGCAGCTATCCGAGATGATTGTGTTGGGAACCTTGGCAATTCGCACCGGACAAGATATCGACTATGATGCCGAAGAAATGAAGATCACAAATAATCCTGAAGCCGATGCGCTTCTAAGGACCGAAGCCCGACCTGGATTTCGCACCCAAGACTTGGTCGGATAGGAGAGGATAGAGAGTTTTGTGTCTATCGGATACCCGCGGTGTTTCGGTTCCTCTAGACCACCAAAGCCTATTGGGCATGTGGCGCGGATGATTCTCCATCGAGATACTCCTTGAGTAAAGCGGCCATCTCCTTGGCTTTTTCCTGATAGGTCTCATAGAGATTGTTTTGCTGCCCGATATCTTCCTTCAAGTTGTAAAGAAGTCTGCTGGTCTTCTCCCTTTTCTGTAGGCCCCGCTCATCCAAGAACCAGTCGGGCTCTCCGCCTTTGGGAGCGGCTTTGTGAGTGTTGATATAGAGCCAGTCTCCTTTGCGGATTGCGTAGGTGTGCCGGTAGGTGTTTTGGACGGTCGCTTCACGCAATGGTTGGGGGTAGGGCTCACCTAGCAAAACGGGGAGCAGGTTGTGGCTATCGACCGCCTCTTTTGGGCTCAGTTCGTAGCCGATGATGTCGGCAAATGTTGCCGCGAGATCGATTTGGCTGACAGTCTCGTCCGAAACACTTCCGGGAACCGTGTGTCCGGGCCAACGAATCAGAAATGGCACCCGGTGGCCTCCTTCCCAGAGATCGCGTTTCAAGCCGCGCAGGGGTCCGCTGCTCCAATGCCCGCATTCCTTGGCCCGGTCGTAGGCGTAAAGCTCGGGGCCGTTATCGGACGAGAAAAAAACCAAGGTATTTTCGGCGAAGCCGTTTTCATCCAGAGAGTCGAGAACGCGTCCGATCATCGCATCGGTTTCGTAAACGAAATCTCCATAGGGGCCCGCTTCCGATTTCCCCCGGAAATCCGTATTTGGGATGATTGGTGCGTGGGGGGAGGGTAGGGAAAAATAAAGAAAGAAAGGCTGGTCTTCATTTTGTTGGGCGATCCACTCGACGGCTTTGTCGGTAATCGTCGGCAAGACCTCGTAGGGATCCCAGCCGTCGACCATCGGACCATCCCGGAACTCCCATTTGCCTTCCGGGATTGGCGCGAACGTTGCGGTGTCCATGAGAACAGTCGGGGCACCGACAACGCGATCGTTTTCGATGTAGCAGTAGGGCGGAAAATTGATGGTGCCATCGCCAAAGTAATAGTCGAAGCCACGATCCAAGGGACCTCCTGAGATCGGCCGGGTCCAATCGATGTCCGCCGGCTGGATCGCTTTCAAGTTTTTCGGAAGCTTACCCTTGGAATCCGGGACCATGGAAGCTTTCCAGTTCCAACCCAGATGCCACTTGCCGATGGCCGCCGTACGATAGCCCATGGATTGAAACATCTTCGCCAAGGTAAAGTCGCCGGACCTGAAAACCGGAGGACCGAAGGAATCCACGATCCGGTGGAATCGTCGCCAATGGTACTGTCCCGTGAGTAATGCAAAGCGGCTCGGCGTACAAATTCCTGAGGAACTGTGCCCGTCGGTGAAGCGCATTCCCTCCGAGGCCAGTTGGTCGAGGTGCGGCGTGGGTATTTTGGAACCGGGATTGTTTGCCCCCAAGTCCCCGTAACCCATGTCATCCGCGTAGATGATGACGACATTCGGCAGCTCGACAGCATGAGTAAGAGAAAGACCGCAAAGGAAAAGGAGAGCAGTCTTCAATGGAGAAAAAAAGCTTCTCAAAGATCTTGGCTGTAGTAGCGCAACTAAATAGAAGGAACTATCCAGGGTTTCAGAGAAGACCTGTTTTTCTATTTCAGGACCAGTTCGCACGAACCGTTTGCAGTAAAAGACTCTCACCGGTTGAGTGGCTACGATCAGCCCTTTTTAGTTTTCTAAAAATGCGCATGGCGGATGTCTGTTAGTTTTCTGGCATTCTGTGTCGTGTGAAGCACGAAAATACTATCCACATGTATAGGTGAGGTCCTGGGCGCAGTTTACTATTATGTCTGCGTCGTTTACAAAGGTCCTTCTTTGTTGATTATCTATAACAAGTACCCTCTAAAAGATACTTTAGAACAATGAAAAATCCCCTTCTCTCGATTACCGCTCCGCTTGTTGGTTTCGCACTTGGCCTTCAAGGCCAGATTTACTTCGAAGACTTTTCCACCCCGCCTACCTTGGTTTCTGGTGGTGACGGTACAATCTTTTACACAACTGGGCCCCAGACGCCAACTTTTTCATTGGGCGAGTGGTCAGGTTCCTCATTGGCGACTTGGGAGGTTTCCGGGGGCGTTATGGACGTCGCTCTCCCATCATCATTTGGTTCGCGGTCGAGGGGCATGGGTATTCTCGTAGCATCCCCAACAGTAAACACAACAGATACCTACAGGGTCACTTTTGATGTCACCAATTTTTCAAACCCGAATGCAGTAGATGGCGACGGTATCCAGTTTAATTATTACGAGTTTTCCAACGTTGACGATGCAGTAGTAGATAGCCCATACTACATAGCGATTGATCAGTCTCAGAACAGCTCAATCCAAGTTCCCCAAACCATCATAACACGAGATCTTTCGGACGACTCAAACGTAGGCTTTGCGACCAACAAGATCGGTGAGATTTCGGTTACAGGAGATGGAACGTTCAGTGAAGACTTTCAGTTCACTTTCGAGGGGAATGGCTCGACATACTTCTATCTGAATTGGACTCTCTTCTCAACGTCATCGGAGTCGGTTAGCACTCAGGGCCCGTCATTTACCTTGGACAACGTAAGCGTAACTGTGGTTCCAGAGCCGGGCTCTGCTGGTTTGGTAGTCGGGTTATCCTCGTTTGCTGGTCTAATTCTTCTCCGTCGTCGTCGCAGGTCCTAAAGCTTGAACTGGGTTGGTTTCCCTACAGCGCGGATCTGAGTCTGAGAGCTGTCGCGAGTGCGGGATAAGATCTGTGGTTTCGAGTTGTGGGGGCTGACCTAAACTGCTTGCGCACTACCCATAGGGTTGAAGTAGTGGCGGCAGGGTAACCGTTGTCCCCGTTCCAAAACTAGCAAAAGTAGACATATCTTTCTCTAACGGGGAGGTTCAAACTAGGTTGGGCACTCGCGGCGAAAAGTTGACCTTCGAGTGTCTTTGCAGATGACTTTCGATGGAATGTCCTCGACCCTGCACCACCTCGCTGAAAACAGGATATCGACGACAGGCAGATGGGTCTCTGGCTCAGAGAAAGAGTAGATAGACATTGTTCTCGATGTCTGTGAATTTTTCCTCGAAGTCCTTCTGGTCTCTTTAGGATCCCTTCTGGGTCCGTCGGTCGCTTTGAGTAGTCGGTCTTGCCCGGCCTTCGACAAGGCTTCTGCGGGTAGGCTGATCGATACCACGCTCGTATCCACTGTTTTTCTTCTAAAACTAGTATCATTCGTGGCGGCTTCGCCCTACATGATGATAAAGATCACGTCCATCTCACCAAACTTGATGGAATTGCCGTGTATACCCTTAATGTTGATTTTTAAGTAGCGCCCACTGCTTTCTCTACTGAAGCCAATTTTGTTGTCTCTGCTAATCGCATCCGACGGTAGGCTAAGCGAGCTGCAATCATTGAAGGCATGATCCTTGAGCGTGACTCGTCTCAGGTTTTCAAGATCGTTGCCGTGGAAGACTTCCAGTTCCTTGATATTCGTTCGGGAGATGAGAATACCCTGGAGAGTGCGGTTTTTCCCAAGGTCAAAGATGATGTAGTCTTCCTTGCCCGTGAACTTGCCATTCCATCCCGTAGCGTTGTCGCCATCAATAGCCTGGCTACCACTTTTCTTCCATGCGTGGCTTACTTCTTCGACTGATGCTCCCAAGTTGAGCATAGTTGACGTGTTACTGGCATACTCGATGGCATCGGAAAGATCTCTGAGGGAAATTTTCACTTCCGGTTTGAAGGCGTCGCCGTTCATGTAGTCCAAGACGGAAGAGAGGAGCTGCTTAGCGGCAGGGTCTTTCTTCTGAAGTTCGGGAAGGTCCGCCATACAGACGAGGAGTTTGCCCGGACCGACCTTGTATTCGAAGATGAAGCCCAGCCGCCGGTTGCGGTTCCAGTCGTCGATGGGTTGGACGATCATCCCGCCGTCGGGGAGATTCTCCATCGCCAGCCCATACGAGGCGTTGAAGATGTTTTCCCAATTCCAAGTGCTGTGGTTTTCGGTCGGGAAGCGGTCAAAGATCGGGTGCTTGTCGTCAATCAAGGTCCCGAGGGTCACCCGGTCGTTGTTGTGGGAAAAGAGGAATCGATTCCAATAGACGGGTTGGAAGCTCATCTTGGGATGGGCAAGACTGTAGTCGTCCGGGATGAAGAGGACCGATTCGCCTCTTTGCAGTGCGTTCGCTAGTGCGTCATCGACTTTATGGGCGACGACCACTTTGCCGTAGTCGATCTCCGGATCATCCTCGCAGACGAGAAAATCCCAGTGGTTCTCCACGTTCGAGCCTTCGAGGCGCAAGGTCAAGGTATAGTTGGCAGGAGCGGGTAAATCCGCGAGTGGAATGGAGAGGTTGCCGACCGCATTCCGGCCACTCTTCAAACCAACGTTTTCGAAGCTCCCCGAAACCAAAACCGTTCCCCCGTGATCCGCGATCTCCCAGAGAAGGGTTTGATCGGTCAATTCCTCTTCACCGAAATATGCGTGGATAACCGGTGCCTCCAGAATATCCGAATTGCGATAAATGTAAGAGGACATCCTGGCCAAAGGGACACTCCAATTCCAGAATCTCTGGAACTGTTCTTTCGTAAAATACCCTTTCTCGTCGAGAAAAGCGTCCAGATAGCCGACCAGGGCGGTGCCTTGCCCGGAGAAGTCGGAGATCCCGAGGAGCTGGGTGCCGGCGATTCCTTCGGAGGCGAGGGCGGCTTCGCAGTCTTCCTTGTAGCAGAGCATCTGCAATTTGCCCGATGCGTAGAGGAAATCCTTCCACTGGGGGAGGACGCCGTTTTCCTCGGCTTGTTCGAGAAAGATCTCGAAGTTCTTGGGTTTGAGCGGACCCGTATACTTCACCATTTCGTCGAAGTTTGGGTAGGCGCACCATTGACCTGGCTCATGTTGGATAAAGGGCTTTTTGTGGTTCGGCTTATAGCCGCGCCCCTTCCATCCGGACGGTCCGCGCGGTTGGGTGGTGCAGATGAACTCGTCGTGCTCGGACTGGATGGTGTTGGCCGAAGCGGTATGGAGCATGCGCGAATCGTATGCCTTCATCTCCTTTGTCAGATCCGAGAGAAAGGAGGCGTTCGGTTCGCCGCGCCACGGCTCGTTGCCATGGGTAAAGAAACAGAAGGAAGGATGGTTTCCGTATTCGTCGATGATGCGCTTGCCCTCGTCGGATACCCAAGTCCCGAAAGCGGGATTGCTCGGATCGCCCCAGATGTGAATCTCGGGCATCAGATACATCCCCAACTCGTCGCCCGCTTCGAATGCGGCCTTTGGGGGGCACCAGGAGTGGAAGCGAACGTGGTTGATCCCGGAGGCCCTCATCTTGCCGAGATGCTCGAGCCAGCTCTCCTTGTCGGTCGGCGGGTATCCGGTCAACGGGAAGATACAGCAGTCCAAGGTGCCGCGCATAAAGGTCTCCCTTCCGTTGATTAAGATCTTGGTGCCCGAGGCCACGATATTGCGGATGCCGAGCCGTTCAACGTCGGTCTCGATACCCCAGTCTGATCGAAGTTGCACCTGGATCTCATGCAAAGCCGGGTTGAATTCGCTCCAAAGCTCGGCATCGGAAGGGAACTGGTATTGCGTTTCGTAGAGATTCTGTCCCTCGTCAGTTTCCAGCCACTCATAATTATCGCCTACCTTGACCGCAACGCGTTGCTCTGAGCCCGAATCATTCTGGATCAGGATAGCAACATCCGCCGTACGCGTGCGGTAGTCGGTGGCGATTTTGACGTTTTCGATAAAGACGGGATTGCGCCAGGAAAGGTTGATTTCGCCAATAATCCCGTTCCAAGCCCCTTGTGTTTCATCGGAGACGCTATGAGCGCGGGGGCCAACGGGCAGTAGCAAGGTATTGTTCACCTTGACGACGAGGTTGTGTTCGCCGGGTTCGAGGTCTCTTCCAAGATTGTAGACATGAGGCACGCCGAGCGAATCGTTGGTCCCGATTTCCCGGCCATCGAACCAGACCGTGGAGGACCAGTGAGGGCGTTCCATTGTCAGGATCAGATCCTTGTCGGCAGGTCGATCCTCTTCAATGGTTATCGTTTTCTGATACCAGGCATCGCCAATGAAACGGCGTTCCGGTTGGAGGAAAAACGGCACCTTAATGTTTCCCGGTTGCCGGTATTTCTCATAACGGTCCGTGAACCAAAGGTGGTAGCCGGAAACCCCCATCCACTCGGTGTCTACAGTGACCGGGCTTCCGAAACCCGCGTTTTGCAGGGCGTCGGGCAAATCGATCTTGTCGGCAAAAGGGCCCTCATCAAACCATTCTTCCTTTTCACCAATGGGTTTCTTCTCGTCGTCGAGCCTGACCGTCCAGGCACCGAAAAGTTCGGCGCCTCCTTCGCCGACGCTCACGATTGCGTCTCCGGTAGCCACCGGAGGAACGTAGGGCGGGGCATATTCGGGGCGTTCGAAAGCGGAGGCCGACAAGCAGATGCCGGCCAGACAGAGGTTAAGAACAAACTTTTTCATAAGACAGCTTCTCCAGTTCTTGGTCGGCCAAGTCGATCAGCCGGTTCATTTCCTTTTTACGCGTTTGATCCAGATCTTCCTCGAAAACCAAAAGAAGGGGTAGCGAGGTTGCGAAATAGTCGATCCGGGCGGGCTCGCGGAGCTTTTCTTCCGCGAAGGATTTTAACCCGGTAAACAGGTCACGGGCTTTCCCGGTGTCCCCCAATTCGAGGAGGGAGAGGCCGCGAAAATAGGATAATTCCGAATGCTCGGTTACGGCCATGGCTTCGAAGTCACCCTTTTCGCAGGCACTTTCCTGGAAGTGTTCCTGCGCTTCTTCTTCGCGAGCCAGCATCCGCAGGGCTTTGCCCTTCCAGTAGTTTACGTCCGCCTTAGACTGCAACAGGTGGTAGGCTTCGCCAAGGCTTTGCGGGGCCTCCATGGCACTTTCGAAATGCTCCAATGCTTTCGAACCGTTTCTCTCTTCGAGTGCCAGTTGGCCGAGAAGCAAATGGGCGCGGGTAAACTGCTTGAGGACTTTCCCTTCGCCGCCTTCCCAAGGATGGAAACGACGGTTCGCAATCAGCTCCAAGGCTTTGCCTGGTGTTCCGGTATCGTTGTACAGGGTGGCCAGGGCCACCGAACAGTCGTCGCGCAGCTCGACCAGTTCGGGGCGGCTCAAAAGGGCCGACAGTCGATCAACGGGCGGGTCTCCCAATTTTTCCCGGAGTTGATCGAACTCCGCGAAGATCCTGGCGTCGTTTGGATCGAGTTCGAGGGCTTTCTGGTAAGCCGCGCGTGCCGTCTCGCCGTCGGAACGGACGTTCCAGTAGGCGATCCCCAGGTTACGCTTGGCGGAGGCAAAGGGCGGAACGGCTTCCCAGGCTTGGATCGCGTCTTCGTGACGCTTGCGGTCGTAATAGTAGTTGCCTAACCCATACGCGGCGTTTCCATCTTTTCCTTCTTGGCCCATGGCCCATTCCAAAACGATCTGGTCGTGGATCCGGGAGGGAAAGAGATAGTCGGGGTCGAGTGCCTGGGCTTCGGAGAGAAGACCCGCTTCTTGCCGCAACCAAGCCAAGGCGTAGTGGGTGAGCTGAGACGTAGCGAGGGGATTGGGCACGGCGACGGGCGCTACTTCATTGGCGTGGTGCAGTTCGAGAAGGGCGATCGCCTTGTCCGCGAATCCGGCGTCGGCGTAATCGTAAACCAGATCAAGGACGGTTTGCGCGTCGTTGCGGCTCTTCTCGAGAAAGCCGTCGATGTCGTCCAGTTCGTAGCGCGTCCAGTGATCGAGCGGGTCGACTGCGAGGAGCTCTTTCAAGCCCGTCTGCCAGTCAGCGCCGATCTCCCGCAAAGCCATCGCGCGGAGAACCTGTGTTTTGTTGCTCTGGCGGTTGGTGTCGAGGGAGGCCTCGCAATGCTCCAGGGCTTTTCTCCAGTTCCTTTTCCGGCAATCGAGGGCCGCGAGTTCATAGTAGGCAGCGGCCCGCCACTCGTAGTTCCAAGTCGCCTTGTAGAAAAGGGCGTAGGCTTCGGCGAAACTTTCCTGAAAGCGGCGGACGAGTCCGAGAAAGTAATGGGCCTCGCCTGTGCAGGAGTTCGGATGCCGTTGAGTCAGGCGTTCAATCGCTTTTTCGAGCAGGATTCCCGCTTCTCCGAGCAATCCTTGGTTCAGCTTGCTGCGTCCGTAGGCGAGGTTCGCGCGGGCGTCCATCGGATCGCGCCGGAGGATTTCATCCCAGTAGAGTTCGGGGTAGCGGGTTGGGTGGCGGTATTGTTCGAGGTGCTCCGCGGTGAGGAAGAGTTCGTCGGTGGTTTTGATCTCCGCGGGCATGGGCGGTTCGGTTGCGACGGCGCGATTCCGCTCCAGCTTTGCGGTGCTGATCGGGCGATAGGAAAGGTAGTTCTCGATGCGGAGTTCGAGCGATTCTGGATCATCGCCCTCCAATTTGAGGTCTTGTCGCTGCCAAGGGTGTTCCGGCGATAGGTCCACCCGCTCATCCATCAGGACCTTGTCCCCGTCCGTGAGGAGAATGCGAGCGCCCTCGATCCTTCGGGAAGCGACGGCACCCAGATCGAGGGCGCGGTCTTCGTTGACGACGAGCCGTAGGGCTGCGTCTTCCGTCGCGTTCTGGACCGGGCCGATCTTTTGGTAGGGCCACCAGAACTGGGTAAAGGTCTTGGTCTCGTAGGGCAGGAGATAAGTGAAGTCGGGCTGATTGTCGGTATAGACCCCGGCCATTAATTCGACATAGGGGGCGGGGCGTCCGGTCGGGCCGACGCGGTCGGTCAATTCCCGGTCCCAGGCCCAGCCGAATTCATGATTGCCCCAGGTCCATTGCTTCTTGCCCGGTGCGATATGCCTGTTGGCGACGTGGATGAAGCCCCCTTCGGCATCATAATCATAACCACCGAAAAAGTTGAAAGAAGTATCGCAGACCATGTAGCTGGTAGGAACCTCGATGTTTTTGTAGCGACTCAGGTCATTGGCTCCGTTCCTCTCGGCGTAATCAACGCCGTAGTAGGTGTTGTTGGCGATTGGGAAGGAACTTTGGGCGCGAACGGCATGGTCGGCCACGTAGTGAACATCCGGCGGGAAAAAGCTCTGGAAGTGGTCATGCACCTCGGCGGCCACGTTAGCCCACCAGAGAAAGGTCCGGGTAAAGGGAGTCCGGTTGTAGAGCCGCACTTTCAGCTCGACGAGGGAGCTATCGGGACGAAGGCATACGCCGTGCATGCCCTTCAATCGGTTGAGCGGATCGTGCTCGGACATCCAGACGGTTTTCGAGCCGTCTTTCTTTTCTTCGATATGGGTATCGATGGGCAGGTAGGTGCCCGGACGGTGGTGTTGGGGCCAGTTGAACTCGACCCCGCCGGAAATCCAAGGACCAGCGAGACCGACGAGCGCCGGCTTGATTTCATCCTGCCGGTAGAAAAAGTCGTAGTCTCGATTGACCTTGTCTTGGCCGAGAAAGATCCTTCCCCCGATCTCAGGAAGCATGACGAGGCGGACGAAGTCGTTTTCCAAGCGAACCGAGTCGTACTCTTGCGGCTCCGGTGTGTCGTAGACCTTGTCAATGAAGGGAACCGGGTAGACCTTGCCGCAAGAACCTTGGTAAACCCGCTTCTCGAAGAAGAGCGGATTCTTCTCCGGCTTCCCCAGACCGTATGTGGGAAGTGTTAGTGGTTCCCGTTTTACTTCGAGTCGGCTCATTTTACGTTCTTGGAGTTTATGGGGTCGGCCATTTCGCCAGCCCAGGTGGCTTGTAATTGTAGTAATTCTTTCGTGACGTCGGGATACTCTTCGGCGAGGTTGGTGGTTTCGCCGATGTCGTTCTTCAAATTGTAGAGAAGAAGGCCACTTGGATACTGGACGGGTTCTCCCCGCACGACATCTCCATTGGGAAGTTGCTTGAATCCGCCGCGCTGCCAGCCTACGTCGTTCGCCAGTTTCCAATCTCCTTTGCGGAGAACCCAAGAGTCGCGGTTTTTCGCCCACGCGAGCCATTCGTGCTGCTGGTCAGTTTCGCCCGCGAGAACCGGGAGGAGGGTTTTTCCGTCGAGGTTGGCGGGAACGGGAAGGTCGGCGAGTGCAAGCACGGTGGGGAAGATATCCATGGTGGAAACAATGGCTTGCCCGTTTACGTATCCTTCGGGGAGGGTTCCGGGCATGCTGACGATCATGGGAACCCGAATACCGCCCTCGCCAAACATGAATTTGTAGCCGCGCAGGGGAGAATTGTTTGCGTAGGTATTGATCGTCCCTCCGTTGTCCGAGACGAAGAAGATTACCGTGTTTTCCCTTTGTCCGGTTTCATCCAAGGCTTCGAGAATTCGTGTGATGCTATGGTCGAGAGCGAGCAGGTTGGCGAGGTAACAGCGACGGCCTTCTACGTCGACCTCTCCCATGTGACCCCACCGTCTGTGAAACACTTCATTCGTTTCCGTGGACGGTTCCCAGTACGGATAACCCCATTGGGGTGCATCACGATCCCAAGGCACATAGCGGGCACCGGTTTTCTCCGCCCAGGATTCTTCCACCACGTAAGTCGGTTGGTGAACAGCATTGTAGGCGATGTGGAGATAAAAAGGTTTTCCGTCTTTGTTCTCGTGAATGAAATCCACCGCTTCGTCAGTAAAGATTTTGGTTGTAAACGAATTCTCGTAGGAAACTCTTTCTGCGTCCTCCCTCTTGGTCCCCCTGGTATCGGCCTTCACCAAAGGGCCGAGTATCTGGGCGCCGAATCCCGCAAATTCCTCGCGAGATTTATAGGCATCCACATCTTTCTGGCTTAACCGGATGTAGTCCCAGGTGTGGTGCATGAACCCGAGAAAACGGTCAAAGCCGTGCTCGGTGGGAAACTCCTTTGCTCCGCCGTTGAGATGGGTCTTTCCGAGCTTTACCGTCAGGTAGCCGTTGTCGTGCAGTTCTTCAGGGAGGGTTCTTTCTCCGCTGGGGAGTCCACCCTCGCCGTACCAGTAATTCCCCCAGCGCTGCTGGTAACGGCCAGTGATCAGTCCGGCCCTGGAAGGACTGCAAATGGGTGAAGTGCCGTAAGCGTTTTGAAAATAGGTTCCGGTTGCCGCCAGCTCGTCAAAGCCGGGGGTGCCAAAGCTTTTCACGTCTTCGGGAGCGTCCGGTAAGAAGGCCATGTCCGCGTAGCCGAGATCATCGACTATGATGATGATGGCATTCGGTTTCGGATCGGCAAAGGCCGTGGTGAAGACCGCGACAGTGGCGAGAAGGATGGAGGTGATTTTAGACGATGCGAAGGCACTCATGGATGGTTGTGGTTTCAAGTTTTATTCGGATTGGATCATGCAGTAGACTTCCGCTCCCGCGGCGACGAAAGCACCGGTCGCATAGATTTCGGTGTGACCGGGGTCGCTTGCGCCGGGGGCCGCTCCTACGCCCTGCACGTAGCCGGGCATGCCTTCCTCGTTCACGCAGTCGACCATAGCCTTCCACCCGTCGAGGATGACGGGCTCGTAAGTCTCGTGGTCGAGGAGCCCCTCGTTGACTCCCCAAGCCAAGCCGAAGACGAAGAAGGCCGTGCCACTGATTTCCTTGATCGGATAGTCGGCCTCGTTTCCGAGCATCCCCATCGACCAGGTGCCATCGCTTCGCTGGGTCCGTTTCAGCGCGAGCGACATCTCCTGGAACAAGTCGATGTAAAACTGGCGACCCTCCCAGTCCGGCGGCAGGTCGGGGATTAGGAACACCAGTCCTCCGTAAACCCAGCCGTTGCCGCGAGCCCAGAACTCTTGGGCACCGTTCTTTTCACGGTTCTTCATGAACTTCCCGCCCCGGTAAAAAAGCCCTTCCTCTGGGTTGTAAAGCCGGGAGTGGGAGAGGTGGTATTGACGATCCATGTAGTAAAGGTACTTCTCTTCTTCCGTGACGCGCGCCAACCGTGCCCAAGTGGCCGGTCCCATGAACAAGGCGTCGCACCAGAACCACGCCCGCTTTTGGCTTTCCTCGGGGTCTTCGAGGATGGCATCGAAACGTGATTGCAAGTCGGCGATCATAACCGGATCGCCGTATTCCTCGTATAAGTCGAGGTAAAGCTGCCCCATGGCGTGGTCGTCGGCGTGCTCAATTCCCTTGGGATTCCAGCGGAGTTTCCAATCGACTCCTTCACTCAGGGCTTTGAGCCACTCCATATAGCCCGGTTCGTCGATGGTTTCGGCGAAATGGAAGAGTCCCAAGTGGAAGGTCGCGGAGGTCCAATCGTTGTCGTCGTATTTCTTGGTGCGCCGCCACTTCTGGTGTTCGAGACCGAGGGGAAGGGCTCGGTATCTGGCCATGTCGATATAAGTTTCGATTTGCCAATCAGCTACCTTGCGCGTGACCGCTTCGACCTCGGACGGGTACGGTTTCTCCGGCCCTTGCCCATGTGCCGCAGCCATGCCGACCAAGGCGGTAACGGCGAAAGCAAGAATGGATTTTTGAAATAGGATTCGCATCATTCTTATTTCTCGTTGCTGAGTTCTTTTTCGATTTCTTCCAGCGACTTTCCTTTCGTTTCGGGAACAAACCGTTTGAGGAATAGAAACCCTACTAGGCAGATGGCTCCGTAGAGCCAAAAGGTGCCGGCCGCACCCATCGCTGCGTTGATCGGCTTGAACGTTACGGTAAGGGCAAAACAGGCGATCCAGAGGGCGGATACGCACACGCTCATCGCAGCTCCCCGAATTCGGTTAGGGAAGAGCTCGGAAAGTAGCACCCAGGTAATCGGTGCGAGGGTCATCGCATAGCAGGCGATGGCGGTTAGCACGACGATGAGGACGGCAAAGCCTTTGACCTGGAAGTAATAGCAGGCTCCGAGGATTGCGTAAGTTATCATTAGTCCGCCGGAACCGATGAGCATCAACGGCCGCCGTCCGATTCTATCGACGGTCTTGATGGCGACGAAAGTGAAGACGAGATTCACGATTCCCGTGATCACGATATTGAACATCATTCCGCTGACATCGTAGCCTGCGGCCTCGAAGATTTCCTGCGCGTAGTTGAAGATCACGTTGATCCCGCACCATTGCTGGAAGACCGCGATGAAGATACCGAGGCCGAGGATCTTCAACAGCTTCGGGCTGAAAAGCTGTCCGTAGTTTACGCCTGCGGAGGCGTCGTTGAGGGTCGAGCGGATTTCGGCGATCTCGGCGTCCGCGTAGGACTCCCTGCCGATCTTCGCGAGAATCGACCGAGCCCGTTCCGTCCGTCCTTTCTTGACCAACCAACGGGGCGATTCCGGAACCAAAAGTGCTAGGAGAAAAAACAGTCCGGCCGGAACGGTCTCCGCCGCGAACATCCAACGCCAGCCCGTTTGCCCGTTCCAGGAATTCAATATGACCTCCGTGGTTGCGTCATCGGCGACCGGATGGTGATTGTAGATCAGTAAGTTGACGATCTGGGCCGCAAGGACGCCGATGACGATCGTCAGTTGGTTAATCGAAACGAACTTGCCTCGCATGCGGGAAGGGGCTACCTCGGCGATGTACATTGGGGAAACGTTCGAGGCCAAACCGATACCGATACCACCCACGATACGCGCGGCGATAAACGTGTTGTAAGAGGTGGAGAGGGCGGTCCAGATGGCCGAAGCCGTGAAAAGGGCCGCGGCAAGTACGAGGACCTTTTTCCTTCCGATCCGGTCGGTGATAAAACCTGAGAGGAGGGCGCCCGCTAGACAACCAGCCAAGGCCGAGCTAATCGCCCATCCAGCGCGCCACACCTGATCATCGCCCGTCAGGTTGAAGTAGGCTTCGTAGAAAGGTTTGGCTCCCCCGATGACCACCCAGTCATAGCCGAAAAGCAGACCACCCATCGCGGCGACCATGCTGATCATCCAAATGAATTTTAGATTATAACGAGTTTGCATCGGGCAATGGGGTTGGGAAAGCCGAAGATGGGATGGGGTCCTAGTCTGCGGGAAACCGTAGCACATTGGCCTTGCATTGAACATGGGCGATCCAATGATAGCGCATGGACAATTCTATTGTATTTAAGAGGTTTTTTAAATGGGTGAAGAAAGGGGATTGGCCGAGGGGTTTCCGCACCAAAGATTGGTCCTTCTACCGACGGAAGCACTGGTCCGTTGCCAGGAGATTCCGGTCGTGGATCAGCTTTATCCAACGCACTTGGGTTCTTATCCCTCGGCTCCGCGCCACTATGTCAAGCGGGTAGGGGTCGAGCAGGTCATCATGATCTGCTGCCTGAAAGGGCGTGGTTCTCTTGAAATGGATGATCGTATCTTTAAAATCAAAAAAGGAAATGTCGGCTTTGTTCCGTCTGGGACTCCTCATATCTATCGTAGTTCCCGCAAGGATCCGTGGTCGATTTGCTGGATTCATTTCGATGGCACACAGAAAAACGCGGTTTTGCGAAATCTGGGGGTCGGAATGGGGAAACCTTTGCTTTTCGTTCCCGACACCTCGATAGTCCGAGACGCTTTCGAAGAAGTCTATGCGTGTTTGAATTACAACTACTCCGATGCAGGGCTGTTTGCGATGGCGACCGAATTCATGCGGATGATCGGTAAGATCCGTTTGCACAACAGCGCGTCGGAGGCCGAGAAACAACGGGTAGAAAGCCGTATCCTGAAGACCGTCGAGTTCATGGAACGACATACCGATCTGCGGCTTACGCTGGAAGGTCTGGCCTCGATGGCCGGCCTCTCGGTTCCCCACTATAGCAAACTCTTCAGAGAACGGACGGAGAAATCCCCAATGGCTTACTTCGCTCAACTCAAGATGAGAAAAGCGTGCGAACTGCTGCAAGGGACCGACGAACCCGTTCAACACGTGGCGAACCGGCTGGGCATTGAAGATCCGTTTTACTTCAGTCGCCAGTTCAAGAAGATCCAAGGAGTTTCGCCGGTAAAATACCGGGAGAATTTGAGTTTGTAAGGACTTACGAAAGAGGTCTTCGCTACTGCTTAACTGTTAGATTATGGAAGACCAAAGTGTCTTGGTTCATCATACCCATGTATTCACCCATGAGGGGATCTTCCATTGCTTTGGCTTGGGAAGCTCTTACGCTTTTCATTGAATCCCAGTGAACGAAGACGAACACAGTTCCATCTTTGCTTACCGTTGTGTACCGATTGATGTAGCCAGGCTGTTTGGCTACAAATTCTTCTTTCACACGAGCGTCCGTCGCTAGCAAATTCTCGATATCGATGCCATCCAGCGGCTTGTAAGAGAACATTTCAATCGCGCCAGTGCTGTTTGAAATGCCGGTGTTAGTACTGCCCGCGGAGCCATGGTTGGAACCTGTTAACAGGCCGACGAAAAGCAACGCGGCGATAGCTCGATATTCCTTGTAGTTTTTTTTGCTCATAATTTTTACGTTTATGTTGGTTAAATTCTAGCAAACAGAAAGACGGCCTTTGACTCCGATTATCGGAGGTCTCTAACCCGAGAACCGTAGTTGAACCAGTCTAGATTGTCGCAACTCGTTACCTATCCCATTGGATCTCAACTGTGTGATTTAGATTAATGGCGGCACCGCCTTCAGGGTGTCTGCTGTTTCATAGGTGACCTCATGGTGTGTAATCGGAGACAAGGTTCCCGTAGTTGAGAGCAGCTGGGGAAAAGAGAATTTCGGGTGTCCGGTCACGTATTTGAGGTTCGCTTTTGAGGTAGGGAAGAATTCGTCTTGAAAAGTCTATTCGGCGAGAATCGGCTTAATTTCGTAGAAGCCATTCCTGTCATCGATGTCGTTACCTTTTGTGACAATCCTCATGAATTGGACCTGGGGGCGGCTTTGGAAGGTGAAGTCCTGGGAATCCGCGTCCCGTTCGCTCCTTCCGTCGAAGACCGTGATCCACTCGGCTCCAGTGTTGGAGAGCTGGATCTCGAAGTCGTAGGTGCGTTTTTCCCCGTTGACGAAGAGCATTCGCATCCCGTTGACTTCAAAGGGCCGCCCGAGGTCGAGGTCGATTGTTTGTTCGCCCTCGCCTGCCCAGTAGGTCTCTGGATTACCGTCACTGAGATGGCTCGCCGGGTTCTCCACCTCAGCATCCGTTGCTTGGACAGTGAATTCACGCGAATCGGCCAAGACCGGGTGGATTTCTAAATAGCTGTTCCAGTTGCTTGTCGAGTTGCCGAGCGCGTCGATTCGCAGGTAGCGGACTTCCCCTTGCTCAGGGAACTCGAAGAATTGCATACCGTTCTTGGAAGAGCTCCTGCCGTCGACAAGGAGCGGGGTCCACTTGGTTCCGTCGACGGATCCGAAGACGTTGAAATCGTAGGTTCGCTTGTCGGCGAGGTGGAAGGCGATCTCGATGCCGTCGAGGAGACGGGTCTCGTTCATGTCGATGGCGATCTCCTGGGGATTCTTTGCGGCCCAGCGGGTTGACGGGTTGTCATCGACAAGATGGAAAGCAGGATTGTCCGCTTCGGCACCAGTGACTTCTATGAAGTAACCCTCGGGGCCTCGGTTGTCCGGGGCCTCTTGGTAGGATACGGTAAAGGTGTGTTTGAGTGTTTGCCGGTCCGCGTTCGTACCGATGGCCTCGAGGGTGTTCTCGCCCTCCACCAGATCAACTTCCCACACGAAGGCATCATCCAATGTTCCGAGAGACTCCCCGTTGTGGAAGAACTCGACTTCGTCCATGTTCGTGAAAACTCGGTAGTCTTTGGTCGAATCGCCGTGACGATTCGTCCAGAAGGGCGACTCGATGTAAACGACGGGATCGTCGCTGTAATACGACTTCATGAGGAAGAAAGAGTCCTTCTTGTCGCGGGTGAAAGTGGCGAGTCCTTTCTGATTGATATGCGGCATGGAGTCGCCCCGCTTCGCAGAACCGAAGTCGAACATCGACCACCAGTTGGCTCCGTTGAGCCACTCGATTTCCGCCATTTGCTTCAGGTGGGACTCGAGGAACTCGTTCTGATATTGGGTGCTGAAGTCCTGCTTGCCGGGGGACTCGGTATGAATACTCAGGTCCGATCCCGCGCCGTATTCGGTAATGATGATGGGGGTCTGCGGGCTGATGTCCCGCAAGCGGGTGACGCCCTCGGTGAAGGATTCGTGGACGGTCGAGCCATACCAACCGAAATAGAGGTTATAACCAATAACATCGATGAGATCGGCGATCTTGTAGCGGGCTGCTTTGTCTTTGTTGGTGACGAAGCCCGCTTTGCGCACCGTGTCTTCGGCATGAACGAGGTCTTGGAGGCTTTCGATCAAGTCGTAAATGTTTGCGTAACCGTCACCCCGGTCGTCGATCCACACTTCGTTACTCAATCCCCAGATGATGACCGAGGGATGGTTGAAGTGCTGTTCAATCATTTCGAGGAGCATGGAGTGAGCGTTTTCCCAGATTAGGTCGGGACGGCCGCCGTTGACGTAGGGAATTTCCTCCCAGACGAGCAAACCCATCCTGTCGCAGAGTTGGAGAACGTAGTCGTCCTGCTGGTAGTGGGCGAGGCGAAGCCAGTTGGCACCGACGTCCTTAATCAGCTTGAGATCCTCGTAGTGCTGACGTGGGGAGAGGGCGCTGCCAATACCTTCGAAGTCCTGGTGGCGGTTGACGCCTTTGAGCGGGTAGGGCTTTCCGTTGAGGAAGAAGCCCTTGTCGGGGTTGAACTGGAACCAGCGGAAGCCGTGGGTGAAGTCGCACTCTTCGACGAATTTTCCGTCGACGAAAAGTTTCAGCGAGACGTCATAGAGAAAAGGATCCTCTGGGCTCCAGAGGCGCGGACTGGCGACATCAGACATTGGAACTTCGGCTGCGGTGGCTTCCCCGGTTCCGAGGTCCAACGAGATTTCGCCGGTCGAGACGATCGAACCGTCTTCCGGATTCGAGAGGGTCGCTTCGAGGCGAATGGATCGCCGGGCGTCGGAGCCGTTGTCGACGTGGGCGGTCAGCCTGAGGTCGGAGAGGGTGTCGCTGACGTTCTCGCTCCAGACGCGGTAGCCGGGACCGCCGAGCCAGTCGCGGCGGATGGAGACTTCCGGTGCGGTCAGTAGCTGGACAGAACGGTAAAGGCCGCCATAGAAATTGAAGTCGCCGCTTTTCGGGATGGTGGTTCGGTCTTGTGCGTTGGAGACCCATACATCGATCCGGTTTTTACCGGGCACAAGCCCATCAGTCAGTTCACAGGTAAAGGCACTGTAACCGCCGACGTGGTCGCCGATTTCGACGCCATTGAGAAAGACCTTCGCGTCTTGCCCGGCCGCTCCGAAGCGAAGGTAGATCCGCTCGTCGAGATCGCCCTCGCCGATGAAAAGGTTCTTGCGATACCACGAAGACCCTCTGCGGTAATCGGCGACCTCGAGAACATCCTCGGCGTTCCAGGTGTGGGGTAGGGTGATTTCTTTGTAGGAAAAGTCTGGGTCCAACGGAAGTTCAACTGTATCGCGTTCAAGGTAGAGCCAATCCTCGTCGATGACTTTAGTCCCGGGCCAGTGAAAGGTAACCTCAGGCATGTCCTCGAGGTTTTTGGACATGAGTAGTGAGCCCGTGATGCCAGAACTCAGAAGAAGTAAAAGAGTTTTCCCAATCATCATTGATTGCATTTACGACTTCAAAGAAGTGGTGGTTATATCTTGGCGTAACCAAACAGAAGGTCACCCTCCGAGGTTTGGCCAAGTAACTTGGCCGCAAAATTCTCATCGGAAAGACCGGTTCTAGCACCGCCAAAAACGACTACGAGATCACCTCCGGATTCCTCGCTTCGCAGAGCCGAACTTCCTCTCCCGAAGTCGACTTCTTCGGATGCGCCAAAACGGAGACTCTGCAGGTCAACGTCCTTTGTTGGATCAAAGCCATCTTCTGCGAGAATCCTTAGATGGATCTCTTCGGTGGTAGTAGAGATTTTGCCGCTGTTTATAATTTCAAGGCGACACGGTATAGTGAGAGGGATGACTACGTTTTTTGAGCTGTGGTTGTCTCCGGCTAAGTCGTTGTCTTTGACCACATCAATTACTGCGAAATTCATGTGAGTCGCACGCCCATACGGATCCTGCACCACTTTCGGGCGTTCGAATTTGTACCAATTTTCCGGTGTCCCGTCTTCGTAACGCATGATCTGCGGGTCGTAGGCGATGCCAGGAGCCCATTTCCAACGTATGCCGTCGGGAGAGCGCATGTAGAAGGCGGTTCGACCAAGCCAATCATTCACGATCAGATGATACTGGACCTCGTCCCGCCAAATGACCGGATCCTCCAACTTTGCACCCGCTATGCTGGGATAGACCCTCTCAGTAGTGACTTGACGAAAGTTCTCGTCCCCGCGATCGCTAATCCAGATGTGCCCTTGCTTGTTGATCATGAGAACGCTCCCGTCCTCACGGGGCACGTAGCTCTTGTTTGAAATGTTCACGTAATCCATTTCAGAGTTTAAAGTCGCGTCGATTAGTTCCCATGGTCCATCAAGGGATTGTGAGCGGTAGGCCTTGCCGATGATCCCAATAAAGTAGGTGCCGTCCTTGGTTTTGTAGATCTCGGGATTGTGCCCCTTTCCAATGACTCCGATGACCTCGAAGGGTCCCAGCGGATTCTCGCTAATAGCATGCACCACCTCTGAGCGCGGCCAAAGTCGATGACCGCTCTTATCTCCGCGCCTCTCGTTCGACGACCAGCGGCATACGAATAGATGCTGTTTTCCGTCCTCTCCCTCGATCATATTTCCTCCCCAGTAGGAATAGGCTGGATCTTCAATCCCGTTCTTGATGTCGCGCGGGATCACGTTTTCCGCACCCCAGGTATCCGATCGTAGTTTACCGAGGAGCGGAACGGGCAAGAAAAGATCCTTGAATGCTGCTCCGTAAACCAACCCATCAGGGGGCTGGTAGGTGGACTCTCGATGCTTTGCCTGAGCGGTGAGGCAGGTTATGAGAAAGACTATAAAAAGCCGGAAAAAGACACTCTCTTGCACGGAGCAGTTTTCTTTGTTTTAAGAGCTGAGGTCTCCTTCGAACTCGATTTCTATGAAACGAAAGAGCCCAATTGGGATGTCGATAAAGGCACGGTTACTATCGCTCAGAGGGAATCTCTCTCCACTGATTACGTCGCGAATTGCGACCGGATTGATGGTATGAAACTGTACTTCAGCAATGCGTTCGTCCGGATTGAGGTAGCCACTGTCGATAAGAGTGAGCCGGAGGTGGTTAGGAGAGGACTGGGCCGTGACCCAGGCGACCTCCCCACTGACCGTTAACGGGAGGAGTTGACTACGTTCCTCAATTTCATCGCGGATGCTTTCGTAAACTCGCCCGTTCGCTGAAAAAGTCTCCAGTCCGTCCGGAGAGAGGTAGTCCTTACCGTTGGTATAGTACTCGACCATAATGTCCTGATAGAGGGGATGAATGTGGTCGGTGAGCTTCCCGCGAGGGGCATCCGATTCGGCAAGCGGTCCGTTCTGGGGTGGTGTAATCAAGACAACTCCATTCTCATAAGGAGGCAGAAAATTCTGGCGCCGGTCTTTGACCCCTGCTGCATAGGTCGAGAAATCCCATGGTGTGTTGGCGGCACCGGGCCACGTTCCATTCATACGCCCAAAGACCATCGGGTTGTCCTTATTCTTTTCTGGATCGTAGAATGTCGTCCACTTGAAGTTCGCTCCTTCCTCTAGAAACTCTTCGTTTGGTTGAGAGACACTAAGGTGAACGGGCGAAAAGCTGACGATTTCATCGCGTTTGGGTACGTAGAGGGCCCCTTTCGCGATCAGTTCCCAGAGAAGACTCGTGTATTCGTTTTCGGAGGTATTCAGTTCTGTAGCACCGGAGGCAACTGAGTAGACGTTGTTGCGCAGAAAATGATTGGCGAGACGCTGATGAGAGAATTGGCGGGTGCGGTCGAAGGATGGGTTATCCCAGGCGGTTCTTGTGCCAAGGCGATTGGTCACTCCGCTCGCCCAGATACCTAACTCGGCCGCGACAGAGATATCCATGGTTTTCGCGGAAGTCTCTTCCATGAGCGGCACGAAAACGTCAGCAAACTCACCTGAGATGAAAGGTTCCCAGTATTCCTCGTAGACGTTGCCGAACCAAAAGATGTTCTTTGTTCGGATGTAGATGGATACATCTTTTCCCTCTGCATACTTGGCAAGCGGAAGGAGCAGCTCGTCTACCACCACGTGTGCTTCCTCACTTCGATCTTCAAGCTCTGGAAAAACGATTGCGGTTCTCTTACCTTCGGCTGCGTCGATCATCTTCCTGCGGGTATCCATGCTGAAGAAGAATGGGTCGTTTCCATGCCCGCCCCAGTAACTGATTCCTTCGAATCCCTCGTATTGCTCTCGAATTCCGTCAAGGATTTCGTCTTGAGTTTTCACGTAGGATCTACGGGCGTCTCGTCGCTCTCGATATTTTTCGGACTCAATGGAGGACCGATCCCATTTTTCCGGTCGTAGTTCCCAGTAGTTAAGGTGAAATGTGGGCGAATCCGAGTGCTCGGCGATCTCTCCGAGTAGCTCTTGATTTGTTTCAAACGCAGTGCGATTGAGCCCGATGTGAACAGGCAGAGGATTTCTTTCAGTGGCGGGAGCGGTGAAATTCTTGAGCTGGTTACGCAAGATGTCCGTGTTATTCTTGATTCGTGCGATCTTTCCGGGGGGGTCAATTCTCTCGTATTCTTCCTTCCAGCTTTTGTTTGTTGTATCTATTATGTAGATACAGCTGCCACCACTCTGGACGCTGGCGAGAAGGAGAAGGTCACTATTGGGAACGTGCCAAATGTCGTTGAATGAATAAGTCCCTTCGAGGACTTCTACAGTCGAAGGATTCATCTCTCGGTCGTGAAGAACAATTGAAGACCCAACCAAGGTGAGGGTTTGTCCGTCGCTGCCTCCGATAAAAACGGTTTGCCAGACTCGGTAGCCGAAATTGTCAATTTCGTGACGCAGAATCTCTCCATCGTAAAGCATACTGGTCTCATCGAAGGGATGGATGTGTTCGATACCAGAATCCATGATCATATTGCTGGTGCCGAGGAAGATCTCTCCATTACCGTCGCCATCGCTGTCGGCCACCGAAAGATGTCCTATGGGCTTTACGAGTTTTGATTTGAGGCTCGCGAAAGGTTCTGTTGAGAGTGGCTCAAAGAGGTAAATCGTTCCGGTTCCAGCATGAGAGTTCATGATTCCATCCATAACGAGAACTTCGGTCCCATCGCTCCTTTTCAAAGGCCTTAGGAAGTTAATCGTGTGCGCATCGATTTGGGGAGGTTCAACGTCGCCTCCCCGCCCCCAAGGTACTTCCTTCGAATATGTTTCAGAATGAATGCTCTCTAACAATTCTCCATTCGAATCGAGATAGTACAGCCATAGATCGTATCCTCCACAGGCAATGAACGAGCGGTCTCCGTCTCTAATGATGCAAACTGCGTTCATCGGGACATCGTTTTTCTTGAAGCTCCAGAGGAGGTCGCCGGTTACGTTCAAACAATAGATTGAGCCATCGGCATTGGCGGCGAGAATTTCATCGATCCCGTCCCCGTCCAGGTCGCCGCACCAGAGGTCATGGTTCATGTATCCGGAAAGGGGATTCGTCCACGCGATCGATCCGTCAAACCTCATTCCGAGAATTGTGCCTTCATACGTGCTGCCAACGATAAAAGGGGTGCCGTGGCTGGAACCACTTCGAACTTTCATCACCGTGTAGCCTGTATCGAAAGCGCGAATTGCTGGCTCGCCCGCTTCACCTACGGAGAAGATTACCAGGAGACAGATGCAGAGTTTGTTCACGGGAAGTAGCGTGGAATTGAAGTGGAGCGGCAGTATTGCAATGTGGAGGTTTGTGACGTAGACACTGACGGCGACGCTCCAGCGAAATTGACCACTCCGGAAGTTAACCATGATCACAAACCCATTTCGACTATGTATGTGGATAGGTCGTTGGTGTTTGAGGATGTTGCCATCGGCGAAGGCCTGTAGATTCCTGTAATATCCTTGGTTTTTGATTCTCATTTCTGAACCTTTTTGCGCGATGCTCTTTCCCCTTATCCGGTTGGTTGTTTTGCTCAGTATCTCCACAGGTGTGACGAGCTATGCCTTCAACAACTATTCTGACCCTTTGTCTCCAGATGAACTGGACGAAGCTTCGGACGCTTCCAGACCCTGGATTTTTTCAATACCCGAGCGATTGAACGGAATCAACGCTGAGATAGAGGTGGCAGAGAGTGTCTTGTCTTCTTTGCCAGACTTGAAGAACGCCACTCAATATGACGCCTATGGATACCACAGCGATTACCTTCCCGCTCTTGAAGAAGCACCGGAGGAGCCTCGCTGGGTCATCGAGATGGAGACTGGCGCTGTTGGAGGGAGCCTAAATTTTGTTATGGTCCCGTCTGTAGATCGTCGTGGCGATATTTCGCAGAGCTACGGGTTTCCGCGTCGTTTCCGGTTGATCGAGATTTTGGTCAACGGAAAAGAAAAAATTCTAGTCGACTGGAGCAAGGAAGATTTTCCGAATCCTGGTATACGCCCTGTGTATTTCGATATACCGGAGCTGGTGAGTAAGCGACTGCGCTTGGAAGTCTTTCGTGGGCAACGTGAAAACGATATCGAGTTCTTTGCGCTCGCGAGAATTCTCTGTATTCGAAAGGGGGAGGTTCAAATAATTACGGACATAGAGGCTTCGTCCAGTTTCGAGGCATTTCCCTACTGGAGTATCAACTACTTGAGAGAAGGGCGGTCTGCCTTGGGTCCACCACTAGCCAGCAGAACTTCGATTCAAGACGATTTTGTTTTGCGATTGGAAAATCCGGAAGAGAACCACGAGATTGTGGTCGAGCTGGATTTTCAGGAAAACGTCAGAGATGGATGGATACATTTATATCCCGCGCAGTTTTCCTCGGGAGTGACGGTGCCGGGATTTGGGTTCCCCAGGCGGGTAGGGGTGGAGATTGTGGAAGACGACGGTCAGGGAGGTTATGGTCGGGTTTCTCAGTTGTTGGCGAAACGTGACTACATTAATCCTGGAGACAATTTGATGCGCTTACCGTGGCGAGGGTTAACTGGAAGGTGGTTGCGTGTCACTTTTTCGGACTTCCCGGTGTATCAGGGCCAGTCTTACTTCGCTCTTGGCGAAATCGTCGTTGAGCGCCGCGGCAATCGTGATTCCGCGGAAGGCGATGTGAAGGTGACTTTAGACGGTGAGCCCATAGCCGAAAATGTTGAGCGGTTAGCCGATGAGCTCGTAGGTGGCGTTCCGGTCATGTTGACGGAGAACTGGTTGAGAGGTTTAGCGGCTGCAAAACCGATTGAAGCAAATCTGTCTAGATTGCAGGCTGAGCAAAATGAACTGGAAGGGCGTTGGGCGTTTTTCTGGCGTTCGACGATTTTGGTTGCCGTTCTGCTACTGGTATTAGTGGTTTGTTTCCTCATTTTTTGGCAGATCCATATCCGAAGAAAAGAGATCAAGAGACTTCGTTTGAGAATCGCACGCGACCTACACGACGAGGTCGGCAGTAACCTTGGCAGCATATCGCTTACCGCGGAACGTTTAGAGTCGGATATCAAGGATCCAAGTTTACGGGAGGAATTAATGGATCTATTGCTGCTCTCCCGAGAGGCTGTGGTCTCGCTACGTGACGTGATCTGGGTGACCGACCAATCCACTCTCTATTTGGATGACCTCATTGATAAGCTGGTGGATCGGGCGCGAAAGGTTTTGTCCGCTGTTGAGTTGTCGGTGGATACAAAAATCCTTTATCCCCGTATGGTCCTGTCACTCAGGGCAAAGCGTCACTTGATCATGTTTTTCAAGGAAGTGATTCACAACTGTGCGAGACATTCGAAAGCCGAAAAGGTGTGGCTCAAAATTCATGCGTCCTCTGGAAACTTCAGTCTTACGGTTCTGGATAACGGGGTAGGATTTAAAGAATCTCGAGTTGAACAGGGTTGGGGGTTGGAGAGTCTTCGAAAGAGGGCGAGGGAGTTGGGCGGTTCGTTAAACTTGGAATCCGCCACTGGTAAAGGGACTACGATTTCTCTCGAATTGCCATTGCAAGCATTGCGAAAGAGCCGAAATCATGGATACAACACTTCAAACGAGTGATGATACCGATTAACGTATGGATCGTGGAAGACGATGCGGGCTACAGGCGCAATCTCCAGCGTTCGCTCAGTCGTCAGGAGAATGTTACCTGTGATCGGGTATTTCCCTCTTGCGTGGAATTCCTCGAAGCTGCGAAGGAGGGGCCGAGACCAGATATCATACTGATGGATCTCGGGTTGCCTGAGATGAGCGGGATAGAAGGTATTCGCCGCTTATTGTCAATCGTGCCTGATGCAACGGTGATCGTTTTGACGGTTGTCGAGGAAAAGGGTAAAGTTCTTGAAGCGTTGGATGCAGGGGCAACGGGGTATCTGTTGAAGACTTCATCTACGGTCGAGATTGTAAACGCATTGCGACAGGTTTTTATGGGTGGTGCTGCTCTCAGTCCGGGGATTGCCCGTTTGGTTCTAGAGGAGTTTCGCAAACCAGCTTCCAACGACTTCGAGCTCTCCCAACGGGAAATTGAAGTTCTTGAGTGGTTGTCTCAGGGGTTGGCGGTCAAGGAGATTGCGGCTCGGCTGGACATAAGTCGAGCGACAGCTGCTTTTCACCTCGGTAACATCTATCAAAAGCTTAATGTTCAGTCCCAGACTGGAGCAGTGGCAAAGGCCCTGCGTTCTGGGATCATTTGATCCAAGGAGAGATGGCGAACATCGAACGTTGAACACTGAACGTCCAACGTCGAAAGAGGTCCGTCGCTATTTCGATATTCAAAGTTGGACGTTCGATGTTCGCCATCTTCCCGGAGCAGTCAGGACATCGACCAAAGTCCCCTTCGCTTTCGGCTAGTCATCTGTATAGTAGTCCGAGTCAGGAGGAATTGGTAGGTTAGAGGCCCTGCACAAGCGACCCTTGGTTTGCCGCCATGCATTACCGGTAATCTTGCCGAATTTCGGGGGGGAGTATTTTTTCAGGACCCGAATAATGAGCCGTTTCCCCCCCTTTCTTATCCGTCTTAGTTTGCTCTTCCTATGCGCCCTTATGCCCCTACTGTCGTTCGGAAGCGAGCAACGTTTCTCGAGTGCTGGTTTTTATGCAGTCGAAGGAAGTTCGCGGATGGTGGAGAACTTTAATCCGGGCTGGCGCTTTCATCTTGGAGACGTAGAAGGAGCCGAAGAGGTTGACTTTGACGACAGCGATTGGGAAGCGGCCCGTCTTCCGCATGGACTGGAAACCCTGCCAGCCAATGGAAGCGGTGGGCGCAATTACCAAGGGATAGCTTGGTACCGAAAGGAATTCACGACCGAGCCAGTTCTGACAGGAGGGAGAGTCTTTCTCTACTTCGAAGCTGTGATGGGGGAGGCACGGGTGTGGGTCAACGGGCAGGAGGTAGTCGAGCATTTTGGGGGCTACCTCCCCTTTGCAGCGGATGTGACCGACGTTTTGAAACCTGTGGGAGAGACCAATGTTGTCGCTGTCATGGCGAACAACGAAGACAGCCGTCTCTATCCACCGGGACAGCCTCAGTCTCGTTTGGACTTTGCTTATCTGGGTGGCATTTACCGGGACGTTTACCTGATCCGAACTGGGCCGGTCCATGTCACCTTGACCGAGCTCAGCGATACTGTGGCCGGCGGAGGGATTTTTGTCGCAACGCTGGACGTGAATGGAAATGACGCCGACATGGAAGTGCGTACCGAGGTAGCCAATACAACGGACGAGGTTTTGCCGTTGACCGTTCGGACGACTTTAGAGAATGCCGAGCACGAGGAGTTGCAGGTAATGGAGGATGAGGTGACCTTGCAATCGGGCGAGACCCGTCAGTTGGCCCGCGAGTTCGAAGCGAGGGATGTCCGTTTGTGGCATCCCGATGACCCTTACCTCCATTTCATCCGCACGGATATTCTCTACCGTGGTCAGGTCGTCGACAGCTTGCGCACTCGGGTGGGAATCCGTTTGTACGAGATGCGTGGATCAGAAGGTTTCTTTATCAACAAAGAACCGGTCGATACCAAGTTCATAGGCGTCAACCGCCACCAGGACTATAATTACGTGGGCAATGCTCTGCCAAACTCTGGACAATGGCGGGATGTGAAACTCTTACGCGAGGGTGGAAGCCGTGCGATCCGAGCTGCGCACTACCCGAAGGATCCTGCTTTCTATGATGCCTGCGACGAGTTCGGGGTCATCACCACAACGGCGAATCCCGGGTGGCACTTTTACAATTTCGACGAACCGATTTTCAAGGAACGTCTTTTAGACGACACCCGGCAGTTGGTGCGTCGGGATCGAAATGTAGCTTCCATCGTGATGTGGGAGACGGTCATCAACGAGTATCCGAGCCAACCAACTGAGACTCTCATCGAAATGAATGGAATCGCCAAAACGGAATACCCGTTCCCTGGATTTTTCACGATTGGCGATCCTCATGAGGCGAAGCGAGGCGGTTTCGATATGTATTACCGGGGAAACGATCCAGACATCAACGCTTTCAATCGGGAGTTCGGAGATGGGAGCGAAGTCGACAACTGGCGTTCTCAAAACGCACGCCAGCGGATCAAGATGGAGTGGGGGGAGAATGCAATGATCCGCCAGGCATTGATCCAAGGCCGGACGACGGGTAACATCTGGGCGCGTCCCCCACATAGTATTGGCGGCGCGATGTGGTGCGGGATCGACCATGACCGCGGTTACCATCCCGACCCCTTCCACGGTGGCTTGCTCAACGGCTTCCGCATTCCACGCTACAATTACTACCTCTACCAAAGCCAATACGATCCGGATTACGAAATTCCAGGGATTGGCAAAAAACCTGTTCTTTTCATTACGAACGAGTTAACCCAGATCTCCGGCGAGGATGTTGTCGTTTTCTCCAATTGCGATGAGGTCACGCTCCGTTGGATGGATAAGGAGTTTACTGCCCAGAAGCCTGACGATGGTTATGGGGGCCTCCCAAACCCGCCGTTCACTTTTACGGGTGTTTTTGATTTCATCGAAGCCAAACAAAGGTTCGGAAAAGACTACGACGACGCGATCCTGGTTGCCGAAGGTCTCGTGGATGGTGAAGTCGTGATTACCACCGAAAAGCGGTATCCTCAAAGGACAACTGGAATCACTTTGGAAGTAGATGATGAAGGAATGCAATTGGTCGCAGATGGGTCAGACTTCCTTCCAGTTCGCGCTCATATCGTCGATCAGAACGGAACGAAGAAGGTACTAGCTTCCGAGTTCGTTTACTTCGAAGTTGAGGGACAGGGAGAATTGATTGGTGACGCCTCCACCTTTGCAAATCCTATGAAAACTGCTTTTGGCACGGCGACCGCACTCGTTCGCTCGACCCTCGAACCGGGGAAGATTCGGGTGGCTGCGCATGTGAATGGTCTGAAGTCCGACTCGATTGTATTGGAATCGATAGAGCCCTCCATGCCCCTGGCTTACGATGAGTCTTACTCCGCAGAGTCACGTGAGCCTGAGACGAATGAAGCTGTCGTCGTCCTATCGACTGCGGGTAGCGACGATTTGCCCACCGAAGTCCGCGACCTGCAGGAGATCGTGCGCAAGCTTCGCCTTGACGTGGTTGGCCGGGATCAGGAAATCCAAGAACTACGAGGTCAGCTAGGCACTTCATCGGAGTGATGTCGGTTTTAACGGTGCTTGGTTAAATCCAAATCAAAATCGCTATCGGAGTCGAAAAACTCTTCTGCTGGATGATTTGACCTATGACTATGGATTACCGACTTCGACCGCGACTTCGGTTTGGACAGCACAAAGGTCATCGACTGCCAACCCTCCTTTTTTCCACCGCCAATCCTTAGAAATCATGAAAAGTGTTATCCTGCTTGCAACCCTTCTCGCGACCGGAATTACCCAAGCCAACCCTCCGAATGTCGTCCTCATTATGGCAGATGATCTTGGCATGGGGGACATCTCCTTCTACCACCGTGAACGCACGGGAGAGGATTCTTCTCCGGTCCCGACTCCGAACATTGATCGCCTTATTGAGATGGGCATGCGTTTCAGCGATGCCCACTCTCCGAGCGCACTCTGTGCGCCCACCCGCTTTGCAATGCTTACTGGGAATTATCCCATCCGTAACGCGAAGCCGGACGGAGTATGGGGGGTTTTTGCCAATCCGCTCATCGATCCTGATTTCACAACCATCGCGAGGATCGCGAAAGAGGGAGGTTACCAGACTGCGTTTTTCGGCAAGTGGGGACTGGGCGGAAATTGGGAAAAGCGACCCGTTACGGCGGAGGACTTTTCCAGCTTTCCAGCTGGAGCGTTAAGCTACGGTTTCGACTACGCTCTTGAGCTGCCGGCTGGCATACAAGATCCGCCCTATGCTTTCTATGAGAACCGCCAGTTTTACCCCCTGGCGAAAGACTCCATTTTAACTCATATTCCAGTTGAGCAAACTGGTTATGATCTCGATCTGGCCCCGAAGGCTGCGAGTCGCGATGGAATGGGAGACTCTAATTGGGATCCTAGGCTTGTTGGGCCGCGTTTGGCAGGGAAGGCGGTAGTTTTCATGGAGAATCATGTGAAAAACCATCCAGACCAGCCCTTCTTTTTGTATTATTGCAGCCAGGCGGTTCATGTCCCTCACGTTGCCGCACCTTCTATCGATGGTCAGGAGATCGTAGGAAAGACACCGGGTATATTAGGAGATTTCATCTACGAATTTGACCTACAGATAGGAGAGCTTCTTTCTGCCCTAGAGTCGCTCGGCGTGATGGACGATACCCTGATCATTCTCACTTCTGACAACGGAGGATTGCCGCCGCGTTGGGACATGCAGCTGTATGCTTCGGGGCATCGCTCCAACGGCGGTCTGGACGGATACAAAGGGGGGATTTTGGAAGGAGGACACCGGGTGCCGTTCATCGCGGTCTGGAAGGACCACATCCCGGCGGGAAGCGTTTGCGACACACCCATTGTTTCCCTTGATGTAGTAGCAACCCTTTCGGATCTTATCGGGCTTCCGGTTGATCGAAATGTGATCAAAGATTCCGCCAGTTTGCTCCCGATCTTCAGGGGAGAGGATGTCGATGAGCAGCGACATTTCATCCACCAATCTGGAGGCATTCGGGATTTCGCGATTCGGCAAGGGGACTGGAAACTTACGATTGACGGAGATGCGATGAACCGTCCGAAGCCCCAGCGTTACGCCTTCAATCCAGATGACCATGAACCTAGTGGTCTTTTCAACTTGGGTGTGAGTCTTTCGGAAGACTCGAGCGAAAACTTGATTGAAAACCCTGAACACCGCGAGAGGGTCGAAGCAATGTTTGCAAAATACGTTGAAATCCGTTCGGAGCAGATCCCGACCGTTGACTAGGCCGGGAATTAACGAAAATCAGATCCTTCTCACGCTAGGATTTCTATACTAAAATTTGACGTATACGTTCCCTTCGATCAAGATTCCCTATTCAGATGTAGAGGTGATTGAGTGTGTCTACCGCAGTATACTATGGATCAGTTCTGTAATCGTCATCTTTGAAATTTGAATGGTAGTCTCTTATCCTCGAGACTAGACCGATTACCTCTTTCGGTTATGAAGTTACCCACAACCCCCACTTCCTCCAAATCGGGATTCGCCCTTGTGATCTCACTATCCTTGATGGCTCTGGTTCTTCTGTTATTGGTCAGCGTTGCGGCTCAATTTGGTGTGGAACAAAGGAGTGTCAGCCAAGATCTGACTTTGCTGAAAGCGCGCTTGAATGCAGAGCTGGGGGCTTCCGCCGCACTGGGTGATTTGCAGAAGTTTGCCGGTGCCGATCAACGGGTCACGGCCACTTCATCCATATTGGTAGATGAGGATGGTGGGAGCCAGTTACCCAAAGGAACTGCTCGTTGGACTGGTGTCTGGTCCAGTAAACTGAATTCTGGTGGTCAACCCCTGAACGATAGTGCCGACCGCGAACTAGGACTGGATGACAACAAGCCTCACTGGTTTGTAAGTGGTGAAGTAGATGCTTACCTGAATACTGGCGGAAACTACGAGCCAAGTTCTGCTTTACCAGCAGGTAAATCAGTGAACCTGTTCAGTGCGGAGGGCTTGGTCAATCCGACCGAAAACGCGGTTTCGGTTCTCACGGAAACGGTCGGAGCAGACGAAGGTAGGTTTGCGTTTTGGGTGTCTGACGATGGAGTAAAAGCGCGGATCGACTTGGATGATACTCATGCGTCTAGTGCATTTGCAGACTCGGACTACTTTAGAACAGCAATCGCTCAGCAGGCAGATCCTTCGGTAGTCTTGGACAGTGCACGCACGAGCCGTCCTTTTGAGCCGGCATCTGGGGAGTCCTTGTGGAAGGGCTCTTCGGCTCCTGTGAGTCGAGTAGTGAAGCCTTCTCAAATTCCGTTTCTGTCTCCAAGTGGAAACGGTGATGATATACGCAGAGAGTTTTTTCATGACTTCACCACTGGTTCTTCATCGGTTCTGTCCAATACGAAGGATGGTGGCCTCCAGCGAGACCTTTCAACCGCCCTCATTCAGCTCCCGAGCGACCTATCTGGTCGTCTGATGTTTCCGAGTGTCTCGGGTGAGACAGTTGCAGATGATGTGCTTCCCGGTGATCCGGGAGGACCGACCTGGGCGCAATTGGCAGATCATTACCGCGAAAGTCTAAGGAACGCAGACCTGTCTTTGAATGCTCCGATAAACATGCGTCAATCAAAACGGGACCAGGTTGGAATTCAACCGGTGATTACCCGTTCCAATTTTATAGTGCAACTGATGGCGCGTCGTATTGGCACCGATGTAGACGACGCTAGAGACTATGCTTTTTCTTTGGGTGTCTTTCCGATGGTCACTCTTTGGAACCCCTATGATCGAGATATGGTTTTGCCGGATATGGGTCTCTGGACGCACCTTCAGACAATCTTCATGTACCATGAAGATGATGACACGACTGAATTAGGTAAGTTTGAGATCAACCGACAGACTATAGGTAGGGCAGATGCAACCCGGAAGTTTGTCGGTTTTGTCATCGAAGCAACGACCATTAGGGCTGGAGAGGCGATTAATTTTTCGCCTCCCAACAATTCATTTTACGACACAGATAATCGGGCAAATAATGTTTTGAAACCTGGAGCGAGCGGTCAGCTGGTTCGTGGCTTTTTCTCAGACGAAATAACAATTTCCAAAACAGATTTCCCTGATCCTATCCCTATGTTCAAAGGGCCCACTGGACGCGATTTCTCCAAGATGAGAGCAGTCACCATTCTACCGTCCAGTTCGTCAAATCCTCCGGCTTTTCCCGCCCAATATACTTTTCTCGAAACGACTTTGAGTCGAGACATCGAAAACCGTATGATTTATTTTATGGGTGGTTCCTACGGCGATATCAACGATATCAGGTCAAGAGCAATTGCAGACACCCAATTGGGTGTTACGGTTTCTTACGGTGCTAAAGGGTCCAGTGTTGGAGCTGGTGCTAGCGATGACTCTCCTTTTGACATTCAGGAACTGCAGACACTTACATATGATCCAAGCGACGCCCATGATGGGTCTTTTACTGGTGATGCGACAGCTCTCGCCTTCGCGAAGTCGAGGACTTCTTCAGGAACCCGCCCTCACTTGCTAACACAACTCAACCCACGCGCGACGTTTTTTCGGAACACGATTCACCACAAGGACACTAATCCGACGTTCGACTATGAGTTTTTGAGAGGGGCCGGAATCGGAAGAGAGGAAGTCCAGCGCTACGAGAACTTCATTGATGGAACCGATTCCTTGAAGTCTTACGTAGGCCTCAGTAATAGGGCAGACGAAGGGAGTGATCGGATGGTTCTTTTCGAGGCCCCTTCGAGGGCACCTTTGGGAATCGGTCAGCTCATGCACGCGAATTTACAAAATACCTACTATCTTGCCTGGGACACCGGGACGGGTGGATGGCAAAAGGGCCACGAGACGATGATGGCGACCCCGGCGTACTCAATCGGGAATTCCTTTGCGAACATTCACTTGCCTTTGGATAGTCTCGGGATGGAAGTTGATGATGGTGATCTCCTGATCAAGGTAGGTTCAAAACCTAAGGTAGCAGGTATGCAGGGCACCTTTTATGATTATTCCTACCAACTCAACGATGTCCTCTGGGACGATTTCTTTTTTTCGACCATTCTTCCAGAAACTCCTGATACCCTTCCGACTACGGCTACCTTTCCTTTGCCCAACTCACGGATGGTCCTTGTCTCGCAGGGAGCAGCTCCAAACGATTTGTTTAGGGAAGACCGTTCGGCCGCTCAGCTAATGCTTGAGGGCGGTTTCAACATCAATTCGACTTCCACTGCTGCCTGGGAATCACTCCTTGGAGCCATGAGGGATATCGATCCCCTCGGGTCCGCCAACGTGCGGAGCTCTTCGCAGAAGCACGCATTCTCGCGTATTTCTACTCCGATTGTTGGTTCCAACAGGACTGTTCCGGGTTACGAGAGTTCGGAAAGGGATTCCCTCGTCGCGGGATTCCGCAGTTTGACGGATGATCAGATATCGGATTTGGCTGCTTCGATTGTCCGGGAGATTCGAACCAGAGGTCAGGCAATGGGTCGTCCTTTCCTCTCTCTGTCCGAATTCGTCAACCGCTCGATTCGGAGTCAAGACTTGCAGAATCCAGAAACCAGACGGTTTGCCTACACAGGTGCCTTGCAATTCGCTATCGACCAGTCGGAGATCAATGGTGCTCCGGCGCTTAACGAGGATTGGAACGCAGTTACCGGCAATGGTTTGTGGGAGGCGGGAAACATCACCTCTAACCTTCCCTCGAATACAGCTCCTTTTTTGGCCGATTCAGTAGAGGTGGTGAAAAACAGACCCCTTGCCGAGGGAGTTCCCGGATCGATTCTCCAAGCCGATATCCTTTCGAAGATTGGAGCGGTTCTCAGGCCCAGAAGTGATACCTTCACGATTCACGCCTACGGTGATACTTTGGACCCAACGACAGGTGCAGCTGAGGCTGAGGCTCGGTATGAGGTGGTGGTTCAACGCATGCCCGAATTTGTCGATTCCACTGACCAAGCCTACGATAATATCCTTGGTTTATCTAACTTGAATCAGGCTTTCGGGCGGGAGTTCCAGGTGGTTTCAACACGTTGGATTTCCGAAGACGAGAGCATATGAAGCATCAGTCGCTCTTTTTGCAGGTCTTCGGATTTCTAAGCCTTTCTCTTTTTAATTCGGTCTTCTCGCAGAGCTTGGACGAAGGAAAATTTGGAACCTACTTCTTCCAAGTATTATATCTAAACGATCAGGTTGAATATACAGACGACGGATTGGTGATTCCGGGGATATCCCTTTCGTTTCAGACCGAAGAGGAGACCTACAAGATTTCGGCTGTTCGAAACGGCCTTAGCCGCGTTTTCAAGTATGTCGGCCCCCCTGAGATCATCTTTTTTCAAGAAGACTCTTCTTCCGGAGGGGAAGTGGCGAAGAGACCTCTCGTTAAAGCGGCTTTGGGCAAGCCCGGCGATAAAATCCTTATTGTTGGAAAGTCTAGTAGCGGCCGACTTGTGTCCAGAACCCTCGATTTCAATCGGGCTGGCTTCGCTGGCAATTCTTTTCGAATCATCAACCTGAGTAATCAGACGATCCTAGCGGTTGTGGACGAAGAAAGGCACAAACTCGAAGGTATGAGCCTTTACGATTTTCAGCTCGAAGATAACGGTAAATCCCGTTTTTTGGTGCCGGTATCCATCGCCGCGATCTACGACGGTAATCCTTATTTGGTCGATAAACGCCGCATTTCTTCTAGGCGCGATGGCCGTAAGATAATCATCGTCCACAATGACGTTGCAAATCCGACGAAACTGACATACAAGACTTTTACGATCAATTATCGGGATGAGGTGACAAACGTTTCAGATAAAGAGTTCAAAAACATCGATACTAGAAAGTATTATGATATTTTTGATGGTGGTGAATAGGTTTACCTCTGAAAAGTGCCTCCTCATCTCATTGATTGATATGGTTTTATGAACACTTAGTCCCAAGCCTTTGATACGTGAAAACGTCTGGAGTTTTGAAGTCCACATGACGTTTTTGGCGGCCTGGTGGTATACGACGGCGGAGATAAGCTCCCAGAATTCCATTTTCAGGGAGACAGCCCCCCGTGTGGGGAATTCCATGGTATTGAATGTCTGAGCCGAGGAGAGGCTATCTGTTGAGGTAATCACGCCACTCTTCCGTTGAGGTGATTTCGCCTGCCTTCTTCCAGCCGTAGCCCGCTTCGTAGGCCAATCGGCCGTTTTCATCTGTGTGGGAGAGGAGGAAAATATGGCTTTCGTCCGGTTTTTTGGAGTCAATAATTTCGATACCGTCTAGCTGGTCGGGATCCATCCTCGCCCCAGTGCCGAGTTCACTTTCCCCGATTTTCTCCCAGGTGGCGATCCAGCCGTTTTCTTCGTTGAAGAAGGTTTCCGCTTTACCTTCGTGGGTGGTCAGGCCAACGCAAATGGGCAGGTTTGCAGCGATTTCACCATCTTTGTGGAAGACGCTCTCGACTTGGAAGAGGCGGTTGCCTAGCTCAATAGTAATAGTCTTCTCCTCGCGGTAGAGAGCACCTCCTACTTCACGTTCGTAGAAAAGTCTGAACCGGCTACGTTCCGGAGCGACTTCGATAATCTCGTATTCGATGAAAGCCTCGAGGGGTTCGCGCTTGCCTTTCAGCCAGAGTCCGGTGCCACCCACCCCGGCACTTGCTCCGACCTTGTAGTTGTCCAGCCCTTCTCCGTGATCCTTGTGGTAGGACTTTCCCGCAGCGTTTTGGGCGTACCATTTGTCTATGATCGGGTAGTCTACCCGCTTGAGCCAGGCGTCGAAGCCACTGTTCTCGACTCCCTGTCGTGAAGCCGGACCATACGCACGGAAGGCGATCTTGTCGTTCTCCCAAGCAAAGTCATCCTGCCGTTCTGGCACAAAGCGCGCATAGGTCTGTGGCTTAGTGGATGTTGTTGGCGGGACAGCGTTGGAAAGCGCATAGGGAGCAGCAAAGCTGCTGATTGAGAAGACAAACGTAAGGGAAAGGGCGGGGAATTTGTTCATTAGTTTTAGATCCTGTTAGGTGTTTTCAACGAATCCGACGGTATCAAGCTGATAGTTTGTAAAGTCGACGAAGTCGCCACGCTGCCACAGCGCGATCCGCCTATTGTCTTCGCGCAGGATCATCGGACGTATGTTGCGCACGGGAGAGTTTTCTGTGACTGCTTGCCACTCAATGGTAGAAATATTGTCCTCAGGCCCGATCTTGGCGCGGTAGATCTCGTGTTTCCCTCCGGTGTCTTCTCCAGTCGAAGGATCCACGTCGCTCGAGATGAAAACCAAGGTCGGGTCAACTGGGTCCATGGTTACGAGTCCGCTGTAACTCGACTCCCGCGCATAGAGGCAGTTTCCCCCGTAAGCGATCTCGCGATCGGTCCACTGATCGCCATCCCAAGAGGCGAGACGGTAACGGATATCTTCGTTACTGTTATGGACGGAATAGGCCATATGGGGATGCCCATCGGCGTCCAACTCGATGGCACTGGTCCAAGCGGCTCCGGGAAAACTATCCGCTCCTTCTGGTTTCCGATCTGGTCCCGTGCTTGCATAGACTACTTCTGCTTCGCTCGGCAATAATGGCCCGTCTTGCTCTAGGTCTTTGATGAAGGTGCCGTCGGCCTTGTAGAACTTTCCGTCCTTGAAGACCGCATGGTAGAGGTTGTTTCTGAAACTTCGCGGGTGAGCGTTGGTAGCACTGAGGTGTATGATGTCTTCGCCGTTTCCTGCGTAACGGAGGTACGGACGGTTTCGCTTGCTGCCTTCGCTGGCGAAGAAGTGGACCGGCTCGCTCCAAGTCTCGCCATAATCGGCAGAGGTAACAAAGGTCGGATTGTAGTCAATGCCACGGTAAAAGTTGTAGAGCAGTCCCTCGTTGGTCATCTCGTAGAGATTCATGTAAGTGACTCGGTCCTTTTTGTTGGGTGAGTTGCGTTTGTGCTTAAACTCCTCGCCCCAAGCCAGCGGGTTGTCTGAGTCGAGAATCCGCGAGTAGTGGAATTTGTCTTTGTGGTGTTTGGCATAGGTCGCCAAGAGGCTACCATCCGGCCTTCTGATAAAGACTGGGGAGTTGTGGTCGTCCCGCTGGAAGTGTTTTCGAGCGACGAAGATTCCGAGTGGTTTCCTGGCCTCGAGATCATAGACTCCGATCAGCGCGTCTCCGGTGCCACTGCCTTTGATCGAGCCGATGAAAAGATTGCCGCCGTGAATGATTGCCCGTGGATCTTGAAACCAGCACCACCCACCTTCTTCCATGAAAACAGTGAAATCATGCGGGTCGGCTGTGCGGTCATATTCGGCTTTGCGATCTGGATTCGGCGGGCGCTCCGCGGATAGGCCGCTTCCGAAAGCGAGGGCTAGGAGGACGATGTAAAAACTGCGGAGGTTCTTTTCCATGGGAAGAGAGAAAGGCATTCTTAGGGGTAGATTCAGAGGGTATCATCTGTCGGAGTCTCTGGACGCTGATCACTCAAAAGCATGAGGTAGACTTCGGTCCCGGCAGCGAGGAACGCACCCACACCGTAAACCTCTGTCCTATCGGGAAATGAATCTCCGGGTGCTGCTCCTACTGGCTGAACATAGCCGAGAAGTCCCTCGGGGGTCACGCATTCATCCAATGCGCTCCACGCTTTGAGGATAACCGGTTCATAAACCTCACGTTCCAGCAAACCGTTATTAACTCCCCACGCGAGTCCAAAGGTGATAAACGAGGTTCCACTGCTTTCCTTGATTGGGTAGTCTGTTTCGTCCCCGAGCAACCCCATGCTCCAGGTGCCGTCGGACCGCTGGGAATCCTTGAAACTCTCTGCCATCTGCTGAAAGAGTTCAGTGTAGAAGGTTCGGCCTTCCCACTCCTCGGGAAGGTCCGGCATCATCATTGCAAGCCCGCCGATCACCCAGCCGTTTCCCCGTGCCCAAAACAGCTTCTCCCCGTTCTTTTCTCGCCTGGGGAAGAATGAAGAGTCGCGCCAGAATAGCCCTTCCTCCTCATCCCAAAGAAGGTCATAGGTGGCGTGATACTCCTGGTCCATAAAATCAAGATACCCCTGTTGACCCGTCACCTTTGCAAGGCGGGCCCATACCGGAGGAGCCATGAAAAGAGCGTCGCACCATCCCCAACGACTGTGAGAGTCCGTGTAGCGTCCAGCCTTTTTGTCCTCCCTTGTCATCCAAAGCAGTGATCCGGTTTTTGGCCTTTGCAGAATCCGGTCGAAACTCTCGCGGGTTGGGCTAATCATCCCATCGTCTCCGAATTCTTCATACAGAGAAAGATACATTTGGCCCACAGCGTGGTCATCTGCGTGGTAGGGGCGGTTGTGGAGTCTCCATTGGTTGCGTTTGCCGATCTCCTTCAGGAAGTCGGTATAGGCTTCCGGATTGTCGGCGATCCTTCGAAAGTGGTTGAGACCCGCGTATAGAGCTGCGTTGTGCCACGTGAGGTCGTGCCACTTCTCTGGCTCGAGTCCCTTTTTTTCTAAAAAGCGTTTTCGACCCGCGGCAACAGCACGGAAATCTTGGGCATTTTCAAAAACCTCGATCTGCCAATCGGCTACCTTTCCTGTGAGGGCTTTCACGGATTCCGGAGTATGGCTTTCGGAATAGAGCAGAGTGGAGGCTACGAAGGCGAAAAGGCCGGAGATGAATAGGGTTTGGTTCATGGGGTTTTGCTGTCTCTTAGTTTGGGTCGGGCGATGGAGTATTCAGCCGCTGAGGCTCTTGGCTGTGGCCAGAACCAGCTTTGCCACCGCAGAAATGCGCTTTTTAGTCAGACGGTTGGTCGTTCCCGTGGTGCCGATCGCCGCAACTACGATTCCCGAGGAATCGGTGATGGGAGCGCCAACGCAACGAATCCCCTTGTGGTATTCTTCTTCATCGATTGCGTAGCCCCGCTTGCGGATCTGCCCGAGTGCTTCGTCGAAGGCCTCCCAGTCGATGATGGAATTCTCAGTGCGCGGAACGAGTTCCATGCTTTGCCGGAGGACCAGAAGTAGATCTCCGCGGAAAGCGAGAATGGACTTTCCGGTCGCTGAGCAATGGTAATCGATGAGCGTTCCAGGGCGGGAGGCTACGCGTACGAGCTGTGGGCTGTCGACCACTTCCTGCAAAAGACAGTGGGTTTCAAGTGGGATTGCCAAGTGGGTGGTTTCACCGACGGCCTGGGCCAACTTCTGGAGAGCAGGTATGGCACGTTCGCGTAGATCCGACTTGTTTTGCATCCGGCTTCCCAATACCCGCATAACCTCTCCGGGAATCAGCTTTCCCTCGTTGTTCCGACTCAGGAAACCGTTGTTGCAGAGGGAGGATGCGATCCGGATTGCGGTTGTCCGGGAGGTTTCGCATGGTGAAGTGAGCTCAGGAATGCTCATGGGTCGATCCGCTTCACAGACCGCTCTTAGCATTCGACAGGCACTTTCGACGCTCGGGACTTGGTATTTCTCGGAAAGCGGGGCACTCATAGACTGTTCAGATATGAACAAAACTGTTCGATAATGAACATTCAAGATTGACCATAGGATTTGTCAACGCAATTGTCCATGTCTTAACCAAACCCCATGAAGACTAAGCCAAGTTCCCGTATCGAAGATTTCGAAAACATGTCCACGCTAGTTTTGCGTGAGACTTTTCTCATCGATGATCTATTTGAGTTTGGCAAGTGCGGGTTGGTATATTGGGAGACCGATCGCACAATTGTCGGCTCGGCGATTCCGGTGGATGGGCCTCTCACCCTCAAGGGACCTCGCGAGATGCTGGGAGCGGACTTTTTCTGCCAGCGCCGCGAAGTAGGTGTAATCAATCTTGGCGGTAAAGGTAGGATTACCACGGACGGGGAGCAGTGGGGGTTGGATTCGTGCGACACGCTCTACGTCGGTCGTGGAACCAAAGAGGTAATTTTCGAAAGTATCGAAGGTAGCGAAGCAGCGATTTTCTACATCATCAGTTACCCGGCGCATACGGATTATCCGACGGCCTTGGCGACGGTCGCCGATGCAAATAAGGTCGAGTTAGGATCGCGGGAAACGGCAAACGAACGGGTGATTTACCAGCAAATCCACGAGGGAGGCATTCAAAGCTGTCAGTTGGTCATGGGGTTTACGGTCATGGCTCCGGGTTCGGTCTGGAACACCTTTCCGCCTCATACCCATGTTCGGCGATCAGAGGTCTACACTTATTTTGATTTGAGCGACGATAATCTCGTCATGCACTTCATGGGACCGGGCGAGGCCTCGCGCAATCTGGCCGTCCGCAATTTGCAGCCGGTGTTGTCGCCGCCTTGGTCCATGCATTGCGGGGCCGGAACGGCCGATTACCGATTTGTTTGGGCGATGGGTGGGGAAAACCAAGAGTTTACCGATATGGATCCCATTCCGATGGCTGAAATCCGTTAATCCGTCGTAAAGGAAGCACTATTTTGATCAATGTTTCAGAGGCCTTTGTTGGGATTCCGCCGTTTTTTGGGCAAAGGAGCGATTGCTTCAGCCTCGACTCTACTGAGCTCGCCGAGGTCCAAAAACGGAGGTTTACCGTGAAACAATATTCGGCAGCTAAAGCAGCCGCTCCCCATTGATTAGTTTCCTCATTTTCCCCATGAACAAACCTTCCTTCTTTTTCGGGTTCCTCATCGGTTTGCTGGCAGCCTCGCTTTTATTCGTGTTTATCGGTCCTAGCGGGAGCGTGTCGGGTTCCGGTGTGCGGGAAATGAAGATTGCCCACAACCTTCCGACATCCCATCCCGTCCACGCGGGTATCAAGCGTTTTGCAGAGCGTCTGGCGTTCTACTCGGACGGTCGTTTCCGGATGGAGGTCTTTCCCAATGGCCAGCTCGGCAACGAAACACAGACTCTTGAACAGATGCAGTCCGGCACCCTTGACGCAGCAAAAGTGGGAGGTGCCACGTTGGGGAGTTTTGTTCCCGAAGCGAAGGTTTTCAGTCTCCCGTATCTTTTTCGCGATTCTGATCATTACTGGGCTGTTTTGAACGGAGAACTTGGAGAGGAGATGCTTGAAATGCTGGCGACTAATGCTGCCGGAAATCCGAGCGGCTTTCGGGGAATCGGCTACTACGATGCGGGAAGCCGGAACTTTTACGCGAACAAACCCATCCTTCACCCCGACGACTTGGAAGGTCTTAAAATCCGGGTCATGAATGATCCTGTGGCGATTGACATGGTGGAAGCCCTCGGAGGGTCGCCGACTCCAATTTCCTGGGGGGAGCTTTATACGGCTCTCCAACAGGGGGTAGTGGACGGGGCTGAGAACAATCCACCGAGTTTTGTGTCATCCCGGCATTTTGAGGTGACGAAGGATTTCACCTTCGATCACCACTCTCGGATCCCCGATGTTTTGATGGTTTCGGAGCGAACCTGGGATTCGTTGGATGAGGAGGAGAGAAACTGGTTTCACCAAGCGGCTGCGGATTCAACTGAGTTTCAGCGCGAGGCTTGGAGAACGGGGGTGGATGAGGCCCTAGCGGTCATGCGGGAAGAAGGCGTCGAGATCTTCGAGGCTGACCTGACCCCTTTTGTCGATGCAACCGAATCCGTTCGCGAAAAGCACGCTGTTGGCCCTATGAAGGACCTAGTGGAACGCATCCAAGCGGTCGGGAACTAGGTTTATGTTGCGTACCCTTGGCAGATTGAACCGTGCTCTGGTCGCCCTTCTCCAAGTTCTTCTCGTAGCGGTCTTTCTCTTTTTAGTGGTGGACGTTCTCTGGGGGGTAGGGAGCCGCTACCTTTTTGGGAACCAAGCCGCTTGGTCCGAAGAGCTTGCCCGGTTGCTCATGGTTTGGCTCGTACTGCTTGGAGCGGCTCTTGCAAGCCGCGAAGAGCGCCATCTCGGGCTTGATGTGGTGGTTCGCTCTTGGTCGAAGGATCTGCAGCGCTGGGCCAAGGTCACAGTATGGATCGTCGTGACGGTCTTCGCCTTTCTCGTCATGCTCTGGGGTGGTTGGCAGCTGGTTGTTCAGCGCTTCGATTCCGGACAAACGATGCCGGCCCTCGGGATCGCAAAGGGTTGGTTCTACCTCGCCTTGCCGGTCAGCGGATTGCTGATCACACTTTTCTCTTTGGAGTCTTTGGGGTCCATCCTTGCCGCTGGACGCCGGATTGCGAAGGAGGCAGAATCGTGACTCAAGAGCTTGCGATTATGCTGGTCTGCTTTGTGACCTTGCTTTTTTTGCGGGTTCCAATCGCCTTCGTGCTTGGCCTGGTTACTCTGATCACTGCTTTCGCGCTGGACTACAATAGCGTTCCACTGGTCATTGCCAGCGACCTAGCCAACGGGATCGATAGCTTCGCTTTACTGGCTATCCCGTTCTTTATCCTCGCAGGAGAACTAATGGGGAGTGGGGGACTGGCCCGTCGATTGATCGAACTCGCTACGGTAATTGTCGGTCGACTTCCGGGTGGGCTGGCCCTTGTCAACACACTCACTTGTATGTTTTTCGGGGCGATCAGCGGATCAGCCGTAGCGGCAGTTTCCAGTATTGGGGGAACCCTGATTCCAGAGATGAATCGCAAGGGCTACGGACGCGACTTCAACATTGCGGTCACGGCCTCGGCGGCAACCACCGGATTGCTGATTCCTCCCAGCAACATCATGATCGTCTACGCTCTCGTCGCCGGGAACGTATCGGTCGCGGCCCTCTTTTTGGCAGGGATCTTGCCCGGAATCGTTATCGGTTTTGGGATCATGCTCGTCGCTTTCGTTCTCTGTAAAGTTCGCGGTTATGGGAAAATGGATACGGGCACAGCCGTTGTTACCTCATCTTTCACGAAGGCCTTTCTCGGAGCCTTTCCCAGCCTCCTTTTGATTCTGATTGTTCTCGGAGGGATTCTCGGCGGTATCTTCACCGCTACAGAAGCCTCGTCCATAGCTGTGCTTTGGGCCTTTTTGCTGGGAGTGGTTTTCTACCGAGAGATCAAACTGCGGGATCTGGCCGGGATCACCCTGCGCGCGGCAAAAACCACGGCTATCGTGCTTTTCCTGGTGGCCAGCAGTTATGCAATGAGCCGTTTGCTGACCCAGGAGCAAGTTCCGCAGCAGGTCAGCGAGGCTCTCCTGCTGCTTTCGGAGAATCCGCTTGTGATCTTACTGATCATCAACGTGACCCTGCTTTTCGTTGGGGTCTTTATGGATATGACCCCTGCGGTTTTGATTTTCACTCCGATCTTTTTGCCAATCGCTTTGTCGCTCGGAATCGATCCCGTCCATTTTGGGATCATCATGATCGCAAACCTCTGCATCGGGCTTTTGACTCCGCCCGTAGGAACCTGTCTCTTCGTCGGAGCGGGTGTAGGTGGGAGCGATATCGCGAAAGTATCCAGGGCCATGCTTCCCTTCTACGCCGTCATGATCACGGCTCTTTTGCTGATCACCTATTGGGCTCCATTGAGCACGGCTTTGCCCAGCCTTTTGAACGGGAAGCCTTGATCGAATTCTGTTCTTGGTCAGAAAGGAGAGTTTCTTGCGAGTAGTTTGCATGGAACTCTTATTCGGACTTTGAGTATTTCGTTTTCACCAAGAATTTGAAATGTCCGTAAAAGATCGCTGGCTGGGTGCCAATGGGAGCCGTAGAGGTAAGACTCAAATGTAGACTCGAAAGATGAAGGAAATTATATACGGAAAGGAAACCAAGGCAGTTTCATCAAATTGCCCCTGTTTGCTCGAAGAGATTAAAGCCAGATTTACCTCATCAGGATGATCCATTGATTCACAGGGCTGTGAGGGGGTCATTAAACTGCGCCTCACACAAAGCATGATCGCAAAAATCGAAATCGGTATCGCTATCGAAACCACTCGAGGCCCGATTTCGATCCCGATATCGAATCCCGAGTATGTTCTATTTAAGTAGCGAGTGATTAGAACTCGTTCATTAGCGTCCAGTTGTTACCTGAGTCGACAAGGGGGTAGAGGCATGGCTCGGTGTGCGTCCACCAGCGATTGGTAACAGGATCCTCTTTCATGAGAGCGTCGTCAGCGGCTTGATCCTTGCCCAGGTATTCGACGTGTGTGAACAGCATCAACTCGTCTCCAAATTCGAGCAGGAAAGTGGTCCAGTTCTGATAACTGCTTCGCCTCATTTGATCGGTTACGCCTGGCCAGTTGGTTTGGTGGAGAGTGCGATACCAAAGCTCTTTTTCCGGGTGTAGACCAGCAGTGAGTCCCATTGGCTTCCCGATCTCGCGGCTACGAGCAGTATTGTCGGCGACAACGTTGATGAATTCCGCCTGCTTCCACGGTGTGTCTCTTTCGGCTGCTCTCGGATGCGATTCCAAGAAAGGCTCTAGGTGGGTCCACCATGCCGAGCTTTTTTTAAAGATCGGAACGGCTTTTTCCTGATCGAGCTCGTCCATCTCGAAGTAAACGAAAAGGACCGAACGGCGTTTGAACACCTTTAGGTAGATGTGCAGGTGACTGATTCCAAAAGGCACTAGGTCAGCGGCCAGCGTGGGCGGCTTGGTGCGAAGAGTCCCCTCAAGAGATATTTTGTTCTCGGCGGGAACCTCGGCCAGGAGGGCAACCCTGCGGAAGTTTTCAGAGTTTAAGCGGTTTTCGTAAGGAGACATCTGGGATCAGGAGAATAGGAATGACTCTGAAAATGTCGCTAAGAATGATCCCTCAAGCTTCTTCTTTCGATCAAAAGAAGTCCTCAAAAGGCAAAGGTATTCTCTTTCTGTGGACCTCGGAAAGAACGCTGAGAAGGCTCACAGCCAAACTGGATCCTCTTCGATTTAGAACGCAGTTAGCGAAATTCTTCGGACGGCTAGCTAAAGATCGGCTTTATGTGTCTCTCCCAAAGGTTTGCCGTTACGTTCTTCGCGATAACCGATTCGTTGGCCTTGAGTGCGTCGGTGTAGTCTTCTTTCATCTCGGCAGCGACTTTAAAGCCAACGTGAATGAGTTGGCGAAAGTTCTGGTTGTAGGCGGGATTACTTTGGACGTGGCGCAGTGTGTCTGCGTATTCCTGGCTACTCCACTCTCTTACATCCTCCGGCTTTGGAAGAGCGGTTTTGTCTATATCGATTACGGTAGCATAAGGGCCTGTAAGTTCGTCGAAGCGGTTGTAGGCACCTGCGTAAACCTTTTTAGCAATATCCAGACCTTCTCCACCGGATTCAGCCAGTCCGATGACTTCTTCCAACCAAGTCGTTCCGGCGGTCTTCACATGTAACCCGGCGTCGTGCTTTTTGATCAGTGCATTGATCGTCGGGTAGAGAGCAAATTTATCGGAACCGGAATGCACGCTGAGCTTCAAAGTCTCCGGCAAGCCGAACTCCTGAATAGCATACGCGATCACGTAGAGGTCCTCATCAAATTCCTTCTCAAACTGGGTGAGATCACCCACGTAATCGACGCCTTTGTTGAAACGTCCGGTGAACTTTGGTGCCACGGTTTGAGCGGGGATTCCCTCGGCAGCGATCATCGAGAGAATCAGAAAAAGCTCGACTGGAGACTGGGGGAGGTTGGTTTCATCAATGGAAACTTCAGTAACGAAATTCTCAGCTCCCTTAACCGCTACAATATGATCGTAGATACTCTTCGCTCCATAAATAGCGACGAGGAATTTCTCCGCCACTTCACGAAGGGTGCTCTCCGAAATGTCCAGCGGTGTATCGATTCCGGGTATTTCAAGCGAACCGAGGTATCGATGGTTTTTCGCTACGAATTCATCGACATCGGCTGATTCAGGCGGCGCACCCACAAAATCGGCGACGTCCAGGGTGTAAAAATTACTGCCTGCGAGAAAGCTCTCTACGGTCTTCAATCCAATGTGGTCTGCGTCGACATAGTACTCCTTCTTCCATCCAAGTGATTCAACCGCCGCGTCCGCTTCTGCCCGTAGATCGTCGGGAGAGCTTTTGACGATTGAATGTTCGCGAAAGGATTTATTCCAAGTCGGGTAGACATCAATACCTTCCTCCTGGGCATGAATGATGGCCTTCAACTGTGCCTTGCCTTGATGGGCGAATCGGTCGCCCATACCCATTGTGTACTTCTTAATTTGCATAGCGTTGGGAGTTTGTGTTTAGGGTTTCCCGTAAGGGTCAAAATTGGACGTGTATCTTCGTGATCTCTCCTGGGTTTTCGCTCCAGGCTGCCAATGCCGCTGGAGCTTCGTCCAGTGCCACTGTTTTTGTGATGACCTCGTCCGATGGGAATTTGCCGCTTTCTAGGTGCGCAATCACGGCATTAAAGTCAGCGGGCAGTGCGTTGCGAGATCCACGGATGTCGAGTTCCTTCATGACAAAGTACTTCGTTTCGTAGTCCACTGGCGCTTTGGCGTAGCCAATGTAAACCACCCGACCCGCGAAACAGACCTCTTCAACACATGCTCGAAAGGTCTGGGGAAGGCCGACTGCCTCAATCATTACATTCGGTCCCTCTCCGTCGGTCATTTCAGTGAGTATTTGATGGAGATCCTGTTCCAGGGAATTGATGGTGTCGGTCGCGCCGCAACGTTTGGCCAGAGCGAGTTTATTGTCGTCGACATCGACTGCGACTACCCGTGCCTTTCGGGCAGAAGCACCTGCGATGACGCCAAGACCGATCGCTCCGCAGCCAAATACGACTACCACATCATCGTTCGTCACCTCGCCGCGGTCTACTGCGTGGAATCCTACTGTCAATGGTTCTACGAGAGCCATTTCTTCAAGGGTGAGGTTGTCTGAAGAAAAGAGTTTTTCGTGAGGAACGTTTACAAACTCCGTCATGGCACCGTCCCGCTGCACACCCATCGTTTGATTGTTCTTACATGCATTGTAGCGTCCCGCTCGGCATGCTGAGCAGTTGTTGCAATGGGTGTAGGGAGAGACGAGGACCTTTTGCCCTAAAGACCAATCCTCCGGCACATTAGCTCCGATGGATTCAATTGTGGCCCCGATTTCGTGCCCTGGGATACGTGGATAGGTCACTAAGGGGTTAAGACCTCGGAAAGAGGTCAAGTCCGAGCCGCAGTATCCGACTTGCCTGATTCTAAGTTGGACCTCTCCGGAAGCCGGATCCGGTGGTGGGCTCAGCTCAATGACTTCTGCTTGCTGGGGTTTTGTGATGCTAATTGCTTTCATGAGATTTTCTCTGTGCAGATGAATTGCAGATAAAGGGTGAAGGATCGTCTTGTGTGGGTGAGGCTACACGAACGAAATCCAGTAGTCTACAGGTAAGGATAGTCTGATTCGATCAGCCCCTGATTTTTCATTTCCGCCCAAAACGAAAGAGGAGCTTGGTTGTTCACAAGAGATACATTTTGCTCAACCCGTTCTGCGCGCGTAGTGTTGAGAGCAAGGCTTTGGATGCCTGGAGCAGAGAGTCCAAACTCACAGCATGCCAGGGCAGGCGGGACAGAATGAGCTTCGCAGAGTTTCAGGAAGCGGTCGCGCCACTCAAAGAGTTCAGGTTCTGAGTCTGGTGTGACTTCACGGTAGTTGAACCATTTCCCTCCGATTAGAAAGCCTGCGTTAAAGACCGCTGAGTTAATGATGGTGACTCCGGCCTCATTTAATTTTTTGATGAAATCAATGATCTCAGACGGGTGAGAGTAGATCGTAAAACTGTTGGCGAACATCACCCAGTCCAAGGGAACACCGTCGTCGTAAAGTCGTTTGATTATTGTCCAATCTTTCGAACCAACACCGACGCCTAAAGCTTTACCTTCCTCGCGTAACTCATTCAGAGCACGATAGCTGTCGAGGATATCCTGGTAGCGTTCGGTGGTTTCTTCTGGAGAGTCGGCACCCAAGAGATATTCATCCGGATCATGGACGGACAAGAGCTGTGCGTTGTAGCTGCCGAGCAATTCATTACCTTGTTCGTAGCAAGCCAGGATGCCATCGTAGCCGAAAGAGTGAGCTGCATCGTTTTCGAGGCCTAACCAGACTCCTTGCTCGAACGTTGGTTCGGGGGTGAGTAGGGGTGTCCGTTTCCAGCCAAGTTTGTTGCTGATCAACACTTCGTCGGGTCGCACACCCAGCGTCTTCAAGCATTTCCCGATGTTTTCGAGGGCGAGGCCAGCACCGTATTTACCCGCGGAATCGATGAGTGGGTTCTTCTGGTAGCGGATCCAATTCTCAACAATTTTCAGTTTGTTTTCGTCTGGAACCACTTCATAGAGATTTCCGAGAGCACTTGAGCCAAAAATGATTCTCGGGAGTTCTAGTTTGGCGGATGGTGTAGGCATAGGTTCGAATTGGATTAGCAGGCTGAATTGGTGAGGGAGGGGTGCACCAGCCCGTGTGTAGGAGAATAAGGTACCGCCGGCTGGTTTTGAATAGACACGTGTGGCGAAATCATGGATATCTGTGACATTCAAGAAAAGAGTGTACAGCAGTCCTGATTTTGTCTCGAAACAGGTCCTTCAGAGCGACTACCACTTTGTAGACCTAACCCCCTCGGAAGGTGAATCCCTGGTTTTGGTGGGTGCAGGGCGCGAACGCTGCGACTCCGGCTTTCATCTCAAACGAAATAGATTTAAGTATTTTGCAGTTGAGTTGATCGTATCCGGCAAGTGGGAGTTCGTTTGTGGAGGCATGGCCTACGAGTTGGGCCCGGGTAGCGTTTTTGCCTACAGTCCAGAGACGAGCTTCAATTTGCGATGTTGTTCCGACCAATCGTCCTTAAAATATTTTGTGGATTTTGCAGGTCGTCATGCCTCTCTTTTGATCAAGCGGGCTGGTCTGGTTCCCGGTGTTCCGAAAAGGGTTACTCCAGACGGAATTCGCGCACTGTTTGACCAGGTTTTGGATACGAATGGATACTCTTTGACCGTTGCTCGGGAGATGGGAAGTTTGATCATACGATTGATTCTGATGCGAATCGGACAGGATCAGATCGTCGATGATCGATCCGGCAGTCTTAGTTACGAGACGTACCTCCGCTGCAGGGGTTTCATACAGGCAGAGTTTCGCGTGTTGCGTTCGGTCGAGGAGGTGAGCTCTCGCTGTCATTTGGACCGCGCCTACTTATCCCGTTTGTTTAAGATCCATAGTAAAGAAAGCCCTTATCATTTTTTGACCCGAATGAAGATGGAGTATGCCGCCGAGCGCCTTCGCAACCAGCGTATCGCGGTTAAAGCGGTGGCTGCTGAAGTGGCCTACGACGACCCTTTTCACTTTTCTCGCTTGTTTAAGAAATTCTTTGGGCTATCACCAAAACACTATGCCACCGGGAATTCTTGAAATTTTCCAGGCAATATCTAAGTGCTTCCGATTTATGACTGAAAGCTATGGATTCAAGCGATTCCCTGTAGGACAATGAGGTATTCTGGAGCACGCCTTGGTTATCAAGTCGATCTTTCAAGGTTGTTGGAACGGCCTCTTGCGATTGCGCCGGATGCTGTTGGTCTTGTCACGGAAGAGGGTAGTTGGACTTGGCGTGAGCTTGAGCAGCTTTCGAATGACTATGCTGCCAATTTGATTGCGAGTGGTCTTTCTCCCGGAGATCGCGTAGCGTCTTACCTCCCAAACTGCAGCACCCTGATCATTCACTTTTTGGGCACACTAAAAGCGGGTCTTGTGGCGGTTCCGCTCAACTATCGATACACGGCGAGCGAGATTGATCACGCGCTTTCTGTGAGTGATGCCAAAGCTTTGGTCTACGATGCCGAGCGTGCGGAGCAGGTTAAGGAATCTTCGAATGCGAGTGAACTGCCGGTGCGCTTCATTCGGAGGGGGTCGGCCAATGGAGCGGTGGATGTTCGCACGCTCTTTGTCGAGTCGAATGGGCCAGTTGAGGTTCAGTGTGCGACGGATGATCCTGCTATGATCTTTTTCACCTCGGGAAGTACAGGACCAGCAAAAGGGGTCACTCACACCAGGGCATCCATTGGAGCGATCGCAATTAGCTATGGCCGGTCCATGCAGCTTTCTCCCGACGATCGGTTCATGAATGCCACCTCCTGCTCCCACATAGGTGGATCCATGAAATTCATTGGAGCGGTTTTGGAAGCGGCTCAATTCATCACCTTCGAGGTGGGTAAAATTGATGTTCAGGTCGACCTTCTACGAAAGTGTCGGCCGACTTTTCTCGCCATGCTTCCGGCCTCTCTTTTCGCCTTGGAACGGGACAAACGAACGTTGCCGGAGCACTTTTCATCACTCCGAACGGTTCTGATCGGCGGAGATAAGGTGTCGGCGCAACTCAAGCGCGAATTCTTTGAAAAGTCGGGGATCCACATTTCGGAAGCCTATGGGATGACAGAGGCAGGAATCTGTCACTTCAATGCCTTCCCAATGGAGTCGAAACCGGGCACCGTTGGACGAACCGCAGCGGGCTTTTTGGCGGAAATTCGGGACGATGCAGGCAACCCGCTCACGCACGGAAAGGAGGGACAGCTCTGGCTAAAAGCCCCGAATGTGATGCAGGGTTACTGGGGTCGACCGAAGGAGACCTCAGAAGTCTTTGACGAGGACGGATGGTTCAATACAGGCGATGTGATGGTGGTGGATCCAGACGGTTACCTCTACTTCCACGGACGGAGAAAGCGGATTATTGTTCATGACGGTTCCAATATTTTTCCGCAGGAAGTCGAGGACTCGCTTCTCGATCACGAGGCTGTAAATAGCGTTGGGGTCATCGGAATAAAGAATCCTATGCACGGCGAAAATGTCCGTGCCTACGTCGAGCTCAAAAAGGGAGTAAACCCGCCTTCGGAGTCCGAGCTGATCGAATTTTCGAGGGAGCGGGTAGGCTACAAGGTACCCGAGGAAATCGTCTATCTACCTCAAATGCCCATGAATGCGGGAGGTAAAGTCGACCGCGAGACGTTGAAGCAAATGGCAGAGGATGCAGTGCACGGGAATAACAGTTCTCTGGATCAACCACTGATGAATGGTGATAGAGAGTGGGGAGGTAACAAGAAGTGAACAAATTGACCGGACTCATTTGGATTTGAATAGAAGGAGCGGCGGCTTCAGCCGCCGATAGGGAAGGCACGAGTGAAAACCACTCGAGGGCTCGGAGTCGATAGTTCTGGAAGGATCGGAAGCCGTAGGCTCTTCGTTGAATGAGTTTCATTTTGCGATGGAAGCCCTCGGTAATGGCGTTGTTTTTGGTAAATCGCCACATACGTGCGATGGGCTCGATCCACTGGATGAGGGTTTTGGCGAGAGTAGCGAGATCAGGGAATCCCTGTTTGTTGAGGTCGTCGATATGATGATCGAGTTCTCTGGCGTTTATTTTGCAGGCTTTTGCTGAGCAGTGTTTTCTGCAGAGCAGCGAGTGTATTTGCCATCTCTTGTGATAGAGAGGTTCCAGGGCTGGATACTTTTGGAAGAGAAGAAGGAGTCTTTGTTTTTGTTTGTGTGAGAGTCTATCGGGTCTGGTTCGTATGGCCCCGAGAAGCCCGCTATGGCGGGTGATCTCGGGAGCGATGGATCTACAGAGGTGATTGAAGTGGATACCGAGGACCCGGACGACGTGGAAGCGGTCGGCAACGATCCGGGCGTTCGGGAACCATTTTCTGACCATGGAGCGGTAGGAGCTGGAGAGGTCGATACAGACGACCCTGACGCGCTCGCGCCCCTTGAGAGAGCGCAGGAAGGGGGCAAGTTCCTTCTCGCTTTTGCCTTCAGCGAGATCGAAGACCTTATTGTTTTTGAGGTCACAGAAGGTGGTCACGAAGCGGCTTTTACGGTGGAGGGTGTGTTCGTCGATGCCGAGGACAAGTGGGCAGTGCAGATCGCTGCGCTCACGGGCGATTCTCTCGGTCCACTGCCGGAAGATTCTTCCGGCAGTGGCGGCACTAACGAGTGATCTTCGTGAGATAGCCTTGAGGTCAACGCCATCCTCATGGTCCTGGTAGAGCTTGTGTCTAAGCCTCTCGGTCGATCTTCGCCAGGGGCGGATGCCCGGAGTATCCGGGACAAAGCTGCGCCCACACTCCAGACACTGCCAACGCCTGGTGTGCACGACCACGACACAACGGCTGTTTATCAAATCCAGGTGATTGGCCCGGCGCTCATACCGGCCCTTACTGTGGAGGCGGCCGCCTCCACAGTAAGGGCAACGCCTCGGAGGCTCCTTCGGAGCCAGATGAACCTCGCTGCAATCCGCAGCTATTGGTTCGACACCCAAAAACTCATACCCTTTTATGCCTATCTCTCTAATTATCATCGGGGGCAGGTTAGCACTTCGGGCTGCCTGTCCCCACTTTTTGATCAAGAGGGGCAGACCCTGCAGACCCCGAAGTGTCTGGCCGAAGGACAGAACGAAGGATGGTGCCCCCACCGAGACTCGAACTCGGATTAGCGGTTTAGGAAACCGCGGTTCTATCCATTGAACTATGGGGACGCCTAAACGCGCAGAATGCGCTTCGAAGGGTTCTGGGCAAGTTTGGAGTTGGCAAATGGTCGGGAGTCGTCTGTTACAAGCCGGGCAGATTGAGAAAAGATCCCCGTTTGGATTCATCAGCAGGGCTCCGTCGAAACGAAAGGTAATTGTCCGCAGATTGCACGGATTTGCGCCGGTTTTCTCAATGAGTAAGACGGGGTTGCAAAGATCGGGGCTGCAAGTGATGCACACGGGTTTAAGTAAGGCGGTTGTCCAAGGAGTCTCACTATAATGGGAGCAAATAATCAAGGGGCAGGGGATTTCATACCTCTTTTCTTCTCGAAGGGGATGTTTGCCTAGGTTATGCCGTTTCGTCGGTATGATGCGAAAACGAGAAATCTGGATTCAAGTCAGCTGCTATTTCCTCCTCTTATTCGTGTTCTCCTTTATTGGCGAACGGATCGAACAGGGCAGCTTCTCTATTCGTCAAGGGTTTGAGACTATGATCAGAGCCCTAAGCTTCGATCGGTTTTATTGTCCTTTGTTGCTTGTTCCCGCGATTTTACTGGTCGCGTACAACTCAATAGCAGGGGCGGTTTGGCTTGTTTCCCGGCTCTATCGGCACCGCACAACCTTCTCCTTCCGGTCGATTGCATTTTCCCCTTTGGGTCTTGTCATCATAGTTTTCGCTTTGACGATTGGATTGCTTTTTGGTCTCAACCGAATCAACGACAGCCAAACTCAGAAATTGATACATTCTTTCTTTCAGTCGGATCTAGAAGGACTGCATAGAGAGTATCGGGTCGACCTGATTACACCTCTGGATCACTCGGTGTTCTCAAAGGATGTGGTAGAACTACGGATCGACGGCGGTGCACCCTTAATTCGGTTGGCAGATGGAAGAATCCTCATCGCGGTCATTAATAAGGGTCAGAGGCGAATCGTCTTTTCCGAGAATTGAAGTGAATCGGTTTCAAAGTCATCGCCAAATGGATCGGCAATTGGGACGTTGGAGCCCTAGTCGCGCAAACGTTAAGGTAGCTTAGGGATGTGCATTCCTTTAGGATGGCTATGCTAAGGGAGGATTGATAGCAGCTTTGCAGCAATTCAGTATTTCTGTCGGACAGTAGTGATCCCAGTGGGAAAAAGAGGAAACCACTGAACAGGACCCCGTGTGGATTTTTCGATTCCATGCCGGTTGGAATCGGGGCTTAATTGGGAGCGGCTGCTTTAGCTGCCGAATGCGGTCAATGGGCATTTCTCTTTCGGCGGCTCAAGCCGCCGCTCCATTTTGACATCAACCAAAACTAAACCCGACAGAAACGTAGTCCTTGTCTCCCATGGGATTGGAACTCAACCGGGTATCGTCCGATGGGAGGAAATCTTCGATCCGAAGGAAGATTCCAGCATCCAGATCCAAGGAGAGAGGGTCACAAAGTATCCGGCGGAACCGGACTTCAAGGCAGTGACGCTCAAAGTGGGAAGCGTGCGGTTGTTCAAAGAGCAACTAACCGTTGGTCGATGCGAACTGGTCAATCGGACCTAAAGACCAAGTGAAATCGGGGCGGCCAGGGGCGACCGCGGAAGCGGTCCCCCCTACGGCCCCTTTTCCTTGTTTACAATGGAGAGTAACTGTCCAGTCTTAGAAGGCTAAGAGGTAGTAGTAAGAGCAAATGGTATCGTTACACATTCGAATGAGGAGACTTTGTTGATCTGATAAGCCTAGGGTAAATCGTCCTTAACAGCTTTAGATAGAATTGTCTCTGAGGGTTTGCTAGGTCTTCCAATAATTAATCGACTTCGAGGAATCATGATCAGATCAGAACGAATCACATTCGCGTTGAACAATATTCCGACAAGTGGCGGATGGGAATTTGAGACTTTTTGTAACGCATTCCTGTCTTCAGAAATCGAAAATCTTAGACCTGTTGGTGGACTACATGACGCGGGAAGGGACGCTTACATTCATAGGTCTGACGACCATCCCAATACCTATGCCCAGTATTCAGTGACCGAGAGCTGGGAGCGCAAAATAAAAGAAACCATCTCTACCATTAGAAGTAATGGATACTCACTCAGTGAGCTGGTCTACTGTACTAATAGGAGAGTAGTGGGGAAGGCTGATAACATTCGAAAATTTGCACGCAGAGAGGGTGTCGCGCTGGATATTCGCGACCAAGCATATTTTGTTTCACGGTCTAATTCTTCAGAGTCGACCCGATCAGCGTCTGAAGAGCTTGCGCTGAAGTTTTGTGATCCAATAACAGCCCAAAGAAAAACCGAAGACGGTATAGGAGCCATGCAAGCCGATCCGGAAAAGGTTGCAATTATCGCTTCACTTTCAGCTGAGTTGGAGGCGAGGGAGGATGGGAAATCACTTGAAAGCATTGGTCTTGAAGCCTTGCTTGAATATTCGCTCCGAGATGCGACTGGGGATGATCCGAAACCTCGTGCGGAGGTTTACGATGACTTTCTTAAGGTCATTCGAACATATCCACCTGAAATTGTGAAAAGTAAGGTCGACGGTCTTCTGGTTCGACTTTCGTCTAAGGGTGGAAGAATAAAACACCACAGATCAACCGATTCTTTCACATTGGAACACCGCGAGAGAATTCGGATTGCAGATAGGCACGCAATCTTTGCCGCACTACGCGAAGATGCCTGTGTAGACGTTGGAGTTCTACTAGATGAGTTAATCCCTACACTTGGCATAGATTATGACCATGACAGAGAAGCTTTCGTAGAAGATGCCTGCTCCCTTGCACGGGCATTGCTTTATGAAAGAGCTGAAAAGTCAATTAGAGCAGTCTCGGATGCTGATTTCTCGGGAGCCGAAGACCTTTCTGTCGCGGAATTCGTATTCAACAAAATCTCTGACCCCGCTTCCGAGTTGCGGACATCTCAAGTTCATGAACGTGTCGAGCAATTTGATATTCTTCCGCAGCTGGTTGAAAATGTTCTTAAGCGGCCCACTGGACTGATAAGAAAATATTTAAGTAAGGCATCACGGACCTACGAGTTTCTGTTTGCTATACAAGAGATTCAGAAAATAAGGGAAGCAATTTCATCAATTGTTAGCTCAAGTAAGATTCTTCTGGATACGAATATTCTTATACCCTGCTTTTGCGATTATCTTAAGGACGCTGAAGATCGAACAGTATCTCAAATGATAAAGCAGTGTAAGGAGCTAGACACTCAAGTCTATGCTACCGAGGAGACTATCTCTGAGCTTGCATCATCACTGTCGGCAGCGCGATCTATTTATAATTCAAATATTGGTCGCGAGGGTGGTCACACAAATAACGAGTTGGTTGACGCTTTCAATATGCATCACGGTTCAGAATTCAGAACTTTCTCAGAGTTCATTGATGTTTTTGCTGGAACAAACGACACGCACCTTGATCTCAAAGAGTTTCTAGAGGAAGAGCTGGGCGTGTTTGTCAAGAGTTTTGAAAAAGAGAGGGAGACAATTGATCAGCATTCGTATGAATCCCTTTGGCCAGTCTTGCTTGCTAGAAGGCATAATCCTAAACGGTACCCTCAAGATCTTTTGGAAGGACTTTCTAGGAATGATGCGAAGATTATTTTATTAACGGAGCAACTAAGAAAAGGGGAGGGAAGTAGCAAATCGTGGTGGTTACTTACAAGAGACAGGCGGTTGCAGGCTGTAGATCATGAACGGACGTTGCGCAACGAACCAAGCCTTACCATGAATCCTAACTATTTTGTGAAGTACTTAGGCCTCTATAATCGTAGGGAAGATGGTGCGCTCCCGTTAGTATTCGACCTCTCAGAAAAAGGTTATGTTCCAGATGAATTGGTGGAAGGGCTTAATTCGATAGAGGAGGAGACGAAGGACCTTCCTCCGTACAGGCAAAACCGGATGATACGTGATTACATGTCTAAAATTAAGCAATCATCGAAATGATGGAGGGAACGAAGCGAGAACTTGGAGATTCCTTCAACAGTGGATCTCACTCTGAGGGTCGATATTTTCCGGATTAGGTGCTGTTTCTTGGTCGGTTTCGGAGGGAAAATGGCAATGGATGGAGACTGGCAGCAGTTTGAGTCTGTAGTGGAGAACTTAGAAAAGTCCTTTTCTGGAAGCGGAACCGTTACGAGAAATGAGAGGATTATGGGAAAGATTTCAGGCCGAAAAAGACAAATAGATGTTTGCGTTCGAGTAAAGCTGGCTGGCGAGGACATCTTTTTTGCCGTAGAATGTAAAAACTGGAGTAGGAAAGTTGATGTTAAGGGGGTCGAGAGTTTCATCGGCCTGAAACGCGACGTTGGAGCTCATCTTGGAATCATGGTTTCCTCTCGCGGTTTTACGAAATCAGCCTACAGATTGGCGGATGCTCTTGGAATTAAATTATACCGATATGAAGACACTAAGCGGGATGGTTGGTTCAATGGAATTGAGACAATTATGGTTGTCGAAGCTTGGGAGCTTACGCCGACGATGCTTTATCTTAAGAGAAGTGATGGGACCATTGAATTTCTGGATTCTGATCGTGATTTGGACTTTTTCGATGGATCAGATCAGTTTTTAGGAACGGCGGCTACTTTGGTGAGGAAAGTTTGGGAAAAATATGGTCCGACTGAGATGAAAGAAGAGCTGTGGTCATGTGAGGTTCCTTGCAGCTCGCCAGACGCAAATGACATACGTTCAATTGGCATCGGAGCTAGGCCTCGGTTAATTCGTGGCTATCGGAACGGCAGACTACAATATGAGGGGCTGGTAGACGATTCTTCTGGAAAAGCAAAGGTTTCGGGATGGAAAATGCTGTTTTTTGAACCCTTCAATGAGATGAAACCAAAGGAGTCACCTAAGCAGGTAGAGACCCTATCTTTATTGCTGAGGACGACTCATGTGCGAACCTTGGATGTGAAAACAGAGAGTGTTTTTGAGAATCTGCTTAATGGTTATTTTGAGTTGCAAACTGAGTTGAAGAGCGTGACTGATCTTTGCGTTAGGTTTGTTTGAATAGGGATCGAAGATTGCAGAAATTGGGGTGTCGTTCGTTACGGGTCATAGAACTGGTGGCGAAAAAGCGTTTGGATCGAACCTTTGTCACTTTTCTCGCGGTACGGTCGGAAAAGCCAGTTTCCATTTTGTAACCCGAATTTTGTAACCTCATGCCGAAAATTGAGCGAATTTGGGCGGATTCAGGATGATGGTGGAATCTCCCGAGTTTCTCTGCATCAACAATTTGATGATTCCTGCAAATCACGAATAATCAGTGTTTTAGCGTTAGGAAACCGCGGTTCTATCCATTGAACTATGGGGACGTCCACGGAGGTTAGAATGTCGGTCGTCTGTATCTGGGCAAGTTTGGAGTTGGCAAAAGGGGGTAGGCTCTGGCAAGCCTCGCATTGGTTTATTCAAAACGGGGATCTATTTCCACTGTGACCGGCTTGCCTCAGCCTAGACCCAACCTTCATTGGACACTATTTGCCGCTTCGGTTCTAAAGGCCCTATCGATGAGTTTTGTTCCTATCCCTAGGACTACTTGTTTTTACCAACTGTCTCTTATTCACGTTTACTTGTGTCGACACGATTGACCTCGTTAGAGGCCAGTGGGTGTCGACCTACCAAAATCAACCTTACCGATCGGTTAACCTACCAGTAAGGTGCTCTATCCTAAAGATAGGGTGGGGAGGGTCGCGTAACGGTTTCACCAGACAATAATTTAAGCGATGAAGCTAATACCCCTCTTCCTTCTCTTTCCAATAACCGCGTATTGTATGGCTGTGATTCCATTGCCCCCAGTCGATCCACCCGAGGGTTATCAATGGATCCTTAACGAAGCCTACAGTGATGAGTTTGAAGGCACGGAGTTGGATCGTGAGAAATGGCATGATACCTATCCAGGATGGAAGGGAAGGGTGCCTGGTTTGTTTGTCCCTTCCGCGATCAGTGTGGCCGATGGATTCTTGCAGGTGAAATGCACTGTCATGGATCCACCGAAAGGAGACGACGGAGAATGGTGGATCGCTTGTGGGGCGATTCAAACCAAGGCGCAGGAGGCAGGCTACGGATACTATGAGACTCGGGTGAAGGCTTCCAGTCTGCGCACTTCAACAACGTTTTGGCTGATGAATCCCCGTGATGAGGCGAACGAGTCTCGCAAGCGGACCGAGCTAGACATTCAGGAGTGTATCGGCAACGCGAAGCGGTGGCCCGGTTTCAAACACCAATTTCGAAACAACACACACATTACCTACTACGACAAGAAGGATGAAAATGGCGAGAATCTGAATAGGAAGAAAGGTGCTTCGACCGATATTCGTTCGGATGTGAATGAGAATTTCCACCGTTACGGTTGTTGGTGGGAGAACGCGACGACCATGCACTTTTACCTCGACGGAGAGCATGTTCAAACGATCGAACTTCCGACCGATATTGATCCAGCACCGATGAATCAGAACATGTTCGTAAACCTCGTGTGCGAAATCTACGACTGGGAGTTTCTACCGGAGCGGGAACGACTTCTAGACGATTCTCTGAACACAAGTTACTACGACTATGTGCGGTCGTATGAGTTGGTGAAGGAGTAGCTTTTTGGAAATAGAGCCGTGACGGACTCGGCCTTGCCAAGTATGAAAACCGCGTTGATAACCGGCGCCAACCAGGGCATCGGCCTTGGACTCGTCCAACATTTTTTAAGGAATGGCTATCGGGTCTACGCAACCGCCCGTCAACCTACCGAGGCAGCTGTTTTCAGGAGGCTCGCAGTTGAATTCGGCGAGCGTTTTGTTCCTCTTGAGCTCGATCTTCAGAGCGACGAATTGATTGGGAAATTGGGAACAAACTTCGAGGGTCCCACTCTTGATCTCTTGATCAATAACGCCGGAGTAGCCGAACAGGAGAACCTTGGTGAATGGACGGGGCAGGAGTTTTCTTCTCATTTCCGAGTCAATGCTACGGCACCAGCGCTGGTGACACAGGTGCTGGAGCCGTATTTGGTTCATGGAGCGAAGGTCGTCAATATGACTTCTGGAATGGCGTCGTTGGAGCTCAACATTCGGCCGATCGATGGTCTTGAGGCCTATGCGATGAGTAAGGCTGCCTTGAATATGTTCTCGCGGCGTTTGGCGGAAAAGCTCCGTAGAAGAGAGATTGTGGTGGTGGCCCTGAGTCCTGGCTGGGTGAAGACCGTGATGGGTGGTGATCAGGCACCCACCAGTGTCGAGGAAGCAGTGAAGAGTTTGCACCGCGTAATTGACGGCCTGACAATGGATCAAAGTGGGAGTTTTCTCTCCGAATCGGGTGATCCACTCCCTTGGTAGTCTCGTTGATTGTCATTTTGAATAGGTTGATCTTTGTTTTCAAAAATGCCTCGCCCAGTTTCTAGAGTCTCCCTATTTGCTGGCCTCATGGGCATTCTGAGCTGGGCATCGGCAGAACCTTTGCAGTCGATTGAAGCGATCCGTGCGCTTGATGTTGAAACTGCTGCACAGCAGCTGCCGGTCGAGCTCGAGTCGCAGGTGGTCTGGGTCGATCCGATCCGTAATGCCTGCTTCCTTTACGACGGCAAAAATGGAATCTATGTCCGGGGCAAACGGCCCTATGACCATCACTTGGATCTGAAGCCGGGAAGTCTGGTTCGGGTGACGGGTTTTGCCGACGCCGGGAACTTCAGTTCATCGATTGTCGATGCTGACTTCGTGATTCTCGGTGAGGCACCTCTTCCCGAACCCAAGGCCTATAACAGCGAGCAACTTCTGAGCCCGCTTGTGGACTGTGATTGGGTCACTTTGTCGGCGAGGATTGTTGGGATGGAAGTAGTGACCCGTGATTTCTCGAACGAGCGATACATCATGGTCGAGGTGAGGCGAAACAATTACTCGCTGAACGTTCAGTTACCTTACACCAAGGAATCCGAGGAACGTATCTCGGAGATCATGTTTGCCTGGGTTCGTTTCAACGCGGTCGCGGGCACCGTTTACAATGACCAACGGCAGGCTGCGGGACGTCTGTTATTTGCGAGTTCTGCAGACGATTTTGTCCCAGCGATCTCTGACGAACTGTTAGCGCGTGCTGGAGAGACGCGCCCGCTCGCCGATTTCATGATCGATGACACCGAGTATCTCTATATCGTAAATAGCTCAGGCGTGGTGACCTTTGTTGGGGATCAGGAAGTCTTTCTTAGGGATGGGGATTCGGCGGTTCGGGTTCGGGTGCCATCGTCGGAAGGAATCGAAGTCGGGGAGCGGGTTTACATTGAGGGCTTCATCTCCCCCGGTGAAGTGAGTCCGGGTTTCCGGGCGCGTCTCGTTCTGAACTTGGAGAAGAACCTGTCTCCTGAACCAATCCCTTTCGACGGATCCGGGGAATTGTCGACCCGTTACAACTTTGAACTCGTCGAGGTCGAAGGAACACTGGTCGACCTTGTCAAAGTCATCGAAGAGTCCGAAAACGAGATTGGCCAAAATGTTCTGATTTGTCGGACCGGAGATCGCCTGTTTGAAACGAGAGTTCCGTTGGACGTAGATCTGCCGAAGAAAATCGAGCCTGGGGCTAGGTTGCGAATTGTGGGTATTTGTCACCTAATCCGCAATGAACACGTGCCTTTGAAGGTCGAGTTGGAGGGTTTTTGGCTACAAGTCCGCGGGGCTGAGGGTATCGAGATTATTGCAACAGCACCTTGGTGGACAGTAGCCAAGGTTCTATGGATCGCCGGAGGCGTGTTTGTGATAGCAATTTCCTTTTTTGTCTGGGTGATCCTGCTTCGACGCACGGTCGGGCAACAGACGAAAGTCATCGCCGATCAAGTAGAGCAGGAGACAATTCTCAACGAGCGTCAGAGGATGGCTCGCGAGCTACACGATAATCTTGATCAAGGCCTGACTGGCGCTGCGGTTCATTTGCAGGCAGGAAGAAAGTTTCTCGATACGAGTAATTTAATGCACCTTGAAGCAGTCGAAAGTGCGATTCAAATGGCAGGTGAGACCAACCCGGACTTAAAAGATCGGCTTCAGGAGCACATGGGAAGCCTGCGGGAGGACACGGGAAAGACTCTCACCAGTTTGCAGTCTGTCCAAGCAATGCTTCGCCATTGCGGTGAAGAGTCGCGCACTTCGATTCTCGAGTTGCGTGGTGGCTTGCTTGAGAGGATGGATTTGCCCTCGGCGCTTCGTGAAAGTTTGCAATTGCTGGCCGACGAATGCGGGGCTGAATGCAGAATCGACATTCTCGGGAACCCGCGGCGCTTGAAGCAGCGGGCCGAGCGTCATCTGCTGATGATCGCGCGTGAAGCGGTAACGAATGCAGTCCGTCATGCAGCTCCGGGCACTCTTACTGTAGAACTCGAATACCGGGACAATTCCCTTCGGCTCCTGATCCGCGATGACGGACGTGGATTTGAAAAGAAGAGTCTGTCGAAGTCGGGGCATTTCGGAATTCGGGGGATGGAAGAGCGTGTGAACCGTTTGGACGGTTCGATATCGATTGAGAGTCGGCCAGAGGCGGGCACCACGATTTCCGTTGAAATCGATAACCTTTCCCAATGGGAGCTGATCCATCATGAGTAGAGGCGAGACAAAGGTGATGGTCGTCGACGATAACGCGCTTCTTCGGTTTGGGTTGATTGGCGCGATCGATTTGGAGTCCGGTCTGACTTCGGTTGGTGGTGCGGCCAATTCGGAGGAAGCACTGACCGTTTATCGCGAAAACAATCCCGATGTCGTTGTAATGGACTACCGGATGCCGGGTCGAAGCGGTGTGGAATGCACGCGGGATATCTTGGAGGAATCACCGGATGCCAAGATTATCCTCTATTCGGTCTATGAGTCGGAAGAAGAAGTTTGGAAAGCGTTTCAAGCCGGTGTGAAGGGCTATCTTTCAAAGACGGCGGGTGCGGTTGAGGATGTAATGGAAGCGATTCATGAGGTGGCAGCAGGAGGGACGTTTTTTCCTGCCTCTATTCAGGAGAAAGTCGAATCCCGAAAGAAGCAGGAGGAGTTGACACCCCGTGAGCTTGAGGTGCTGAAGCTTCTAGGAGAAGGGAAGAGCAATAAGGAGCTGGCCGACTATTTCGACATCTCTCTCTCAACGGTCAAGATCCACATCACCAATATTCGCGAGAAACTGGGGGCAGCCGATCGGACACAGGCAGTCATCATCGCGTTCAAACGGGGGATTTTGAGGGTCTGAGGGTGGCATAGTTCTTTTGGTCGATTGGCTGGATTCGAGGCTACTGGTATCTTCCTCCTCATCCTCAATACTCGACTATGAAAATACCCATCTTCATCCGTGACGGGCTGCTTGTTGTACTCGTTCTAAAACTTTCCTCGGTTGCGTTTGCGAGCGACCCTGATGTCCGCGGCTATTGGCGTATGGATGACGGTAATGGTGTGGAACTTCTCGACAGCTCTTCCTACGAGAATCACGGCCAAGGTCGGTCGGTTCGCTGGGCGCAGGGTGTTCTGGAGTCTGGACTGCAGGTGAATACGGGTGGGAATGTCGACTTCGGTCGTGACGCCAGTCTGGATATCGAAGATAGCATTACGATTGATGCATGGTTGAAGCCCTGGAATCCGCGCTACCCGGATCGTCCGACAGTCCTCAACCGCGAGGGAGCCTACTCATTGCATCTCGGACCGGAGAAGGAGATTACGTTCAACCTTTGGCTGGACGGAAAAAAGGAGACCGTCTCAGCGCCAATTGGTGAATGGCCCGCAGGAAAGTGGGCTTATTTTGCTGGCACTTACGACGGGGAATTCATGAAGGTTTTCATCGATGGTAAACTTGCCAACGAAAAGGCTGTTGGTTCGGGAAAAAAGATCTCTAAAAGCAGGATGCCTCTCCAGCTAGGGTCCATTAAAGGCCGTAGCAAGTATGCGGGGACAATCGATGAGGTCCGCCTGATTGCGGATGCGTTGAGCGAATCCGAGATTCTCGAGACCTTCCGCAATGGCATGTTCAATGTGGAGCGCAACAACAACATGTTTACATCCTTCTACGAGAAGTGGGCAAAGCAAGACCCGGGTAATCTTGTACCGGGAACTCTGTGGATCGAGACCGAAGACTTTGACGATTACGGTGGCTGGTGGATGGATACCCAGTTTGTTCCGGAAATGGGTTCTCCCTACCTGATGGCTGCGGGTCTTCACAAGACGGTTGAAAACGCAAAAACAACAATCGAGGTGCCCGATGCCGGGGAGTATCGTATGTGGGTGCGCACCAAGAATTGGTTGGCTGGAGGCTATGCCCCGGGAACATTTAACGTCTTGGTCAACGGGCAGAAGGCGGATAAGACCTTCGGCGAATCTGACCAGCGTCTTTGGGTTTGGGAGGACGGAGGAGTGTTTGACCTAGACGGACCCACGACTATCGAGCTGGAGGATCTTACCGGTTTTTATGGCCGATGTGACGTGATTATCCTCACCAAAGACATGGATTTTGTTCCTAGTCGGGAGCAGGATGACTACATCGGCATGCGCCGTAAATTTGTTGGTCCGGAGCCTATCGAGGATATGGGACACTTTGACTTCATCGTTGTTGGTGGCGGTGCCGCAGGAACAAACGCAGCAATTGCCGCAGCCCGAAACGGTGTAAAAGTCGCGTTGATTCAAAACCGCCCGATGGTTGGTGGAAACAACAGCTCCGAAATGGGAGTGCCGATGTCGGGTGGCTCGAGTATGGGTCGAGGCCGAGAGTCGGGACTCAACGAGGAGTTTGGACGAATCGCTGCGTTTGGTTACAACCAAAAGTGGGCGGCTGGCTCCGAAGTGGGACTGGCAAACGAGCCTAATGTAACCGTCTTCCTAAACACTCACGTGTACGCGGCTTCAATCGATGAGGACAACAGAATCACTTCGGTTACTGCCTTCAATATGCTGGACGGTAGTCGCACCCGTTACCACGGAGACTTCTTTGCAGACTGCACGGGTGATGCGTGGCTGGGTTTCTATGCGGGAGCGCAGTATATGATCGGTCGCGAGACCAAGGAAAAGTGGGGTGAGAAAGACGCTAAAGATGTTGCCAGCAACATCACGATGAGTGGTTCGTTGATGCAACACTCGATACTTGGCTATCAGGCGATCGACATGGGTGAGCCGATTGCCCACAACGAAGAAGAGTGGTTCTACGACATGAGGGAGAACGAACCGGGTTACCTGAAGCGTCCTCGTTTTGAGAACGGCTACCGCGCGGGAAGCTGGTGGACGGAAAACCACGGTCGCAACGATGACCTTTGGGATCCGGAGTGGGCGCGCGATGACCTGCTGCTTGCCAGCATGTCCTACTACAACTGGATCAAGAACTACTCACCGCTGGCGGACAAGGCGGAGAACTATAAACTCTTCTACATTCCGGTCACCAATGCGAAACGTGAAACACGACGCTTGGTCGGTGACATTGTCGTCAACCAAAACCACCTCGTGAACCGCGAGATCTTCCCGGATCGTATCACCTACTTTACCTGGAAGCTCGATGTTCACCACCCGTTGGGAATTTTCTCACCAGAGAGTCCTTATGACTACGAAGACAACATTGAGCCCGCTTCCATGCCGCTTCGTATGTTGTACTCCAAGAATGTTCCCAATATGTTTATGGCTGGCCGCAATGTTTCAGTATCCGCTGTGGCACTAGGTAGCGCGCGGGTCCAACAAACTACAGGTCAAATGGGTCAGGTCATCGGCACTGCGGCAGCCATGTGTGTGAAGAGAGACCTTACACCACGGGAGATTGTCAACTCACCTCAAGACATGTCGGATCTCCAGCAGCAGTTGATGAAGGATGATTTGACCATTCTTCACATGGCGAATACCGACCCAAACGATTTGGCTCGGACTGCTAGTATCTCCGCGTCCAGTAGTATGAGCGAAGCGGACGGTCCTGAGAACGCAATTGACGGCTTTATCCGTCCGATGAATGACGAGATGCTCATGTACATAGGAAACGAGCACGTGCCAGACAATATGTGGAAGTCGGACCCTAGTCAAGCGATGCCGCAATGGCTCGAGTTGGACTTTGGTGAAAAGAAGGCGGTCAACTCTGTCTACCTTACCTTCGATACGGACCTTGATGTAAAGCGCTACATTACTTGGGAGTTCCTCGATGAGCATCGAATGCCACCGACTTGTGTGAGTGATTACCGGGTTCAATACTTCGACGGAAGTGATTGGGTAACCGTCGCCGAGAGAGAAGGGAATTACATGCGCCGGTGTATCGACCGTTTTGATACAGTCGAGACATCGAAGATTCGGGTGATGATTGATAAGACGAACGGGGATCCCTCGGCCCGGATCTACGAAATCAGAGCCTACAACGAGTAGTTTATGCGACTGGCGAGGGTAGGTCTGCTTCTGCCTTGTCTCATCTTGAGCGGGACGACCGCGAATGGTCTGGAAGGGAGCAGGCCGAACATCGTCCTCTACTTTGCAGACGACATCAGTCCGCGGGAGTTCGCGATCTACGGCACTCCGGAGTGGAGTCCGCCGGAACGTGGAGCCACCTCTGACCCTCAGTTCCGCGCCCGAACTCCTGTAATGGATCGATTGGCGAATGAAGGGGTCTGGATTGAAACGGCGTGGGCTGCGACGCTCTGTAAGCCGAGCCGGGCGATGATCCTGACAGGCCGCTATGCAAACCGTCACGGCTGGTGGAGCAACCGTGACATCAAACGTGTGCCACAACCGGGAGGCTGGAATGATGCCTGGCATATTTACGAAAGTTCACCGCTGCTTCTGAGCCACCTGGCAAGCGAGGAGGGTTACGGAACCTACTGGGTGGGGAAGTTTCATCTTTCGGGAGATTACGGGGAGTTTGGTTTCGATGAAGTCATGATCACTCCGGGTATGCTGCATGAGCCAGAGAATCCCCACAGCGACTTCCAGCTCGATCACATTGTGGAGGACGGAGAACGTGTCGGTCTAAGGAACAAGGATACGGGCGAAGCGATCTCGAAAAAGACTTACTCGCAGGACAGTTGGTACTGGCAACCAAACGTCCGGCTTTGGAATCATCCCTCCACTCCTGACGAGCTAGTCTGGTGGCCCAATACTCCTGAAGCCCAAGAGAATTTTGGTGTGAGCACTTACGGCCCAGACCTCGAGATGGAGTTCGTATTGGATTTCATCGAGCGCACCCACGCCGAAGGAAAGCCGTTCTTCATCTATCACGCTTCCCACCTTGGCCACGACCAATACGATTTCCTCAACATGCATCCTGAGTCGAGCTGGCCTGGCACGCCGATCATCGAATGGGATGGAGAGGCCTACACTTATAATCCAGCTAAGATAACTGGTGACCGCTGGAACTACGATACCCATGGAACCGTCACAGAACCGGGGATGGATTCTCATATCGAATACATGGATTTCCAGATTTGGCAGTATGTGGAGAAGTTCAAAGAGCTGGGCGTTCTCGACAACACCATCTTCATCATCACTGCGGACAACGGTTCGGGTGGTTACGGAAAAAACAGTGCAGACCGGCAGATGGGCTGCCACGTACCGATGATTATCTACGCGCCCGGAATGAGCAAAGAAGGTCAGCAGGAAGCTCTCGTGAGTATTGTCGATATGTGGCCAACGATCGCCGAGCTGGCTGGCTTTGAGATCCCTGAGGACTATGAATACGACGGGGTGAGCCTTGTGCCTTTCCTTTTTGGGGATGAAGCACGGCCTCGCGAATACATCTATTCCTATCGGGGCCGCGATCAGATTATCCGCGGGCAACATGTGATGCGGGATGGTAATGGCCGCTGGTGGGACGTATCGGAGGAGCCAGTCGACTATCATAATTACCCTCAGATCAAGGATTGGAGTTCGGTGCCGGATACTCATCGCGAGGAGCGTGAGAAGCTCTTGGAGATACTTCCCCGCTATCAGTAGGAAGATCTCCCCCAAAGGCCTACAGAGTTTCTTATCACTCCGGTGTTCTTTCTGGTGCGTTGTTGGCTCTGATGAGTTCGGGGAATCCTCAAGTAGTTCTTTTGGCTGATTGGATATTGCTCTCAAACTCCGTATTGTTCGGTGTGGTTCCGCTCGAGTTTGACGTTTGAGGCGACCATTTTTCATCTTCTCAATTTTCTCGCCCCTGAAGTCATTCGCTTATTCTCCGCCTCGATCGTCGTATTCCTGTGAAACTATTCTTCAATAGCTTCGTGAATGTCTCGCTGCTGTTCTTTTTCAGCACGCTGGTTTTCAGCGGACTGTCGCGATTTTTTCTTCCTTTTGATTTAGTCACGACACGGGTCCACATCATCTTTGGCTTTGGAATGCTGGTCTTTGTTGGCCTGCACTTGATGGGGAGGGGTAAATACTTTGCGGGGCTGATGAAGAACCGCGGGAGAAAGAAAAAGCCCTCGAGGAATCCGGTCCTGCTGCTTGCAGCAGTTCTCCTTTTTTGGGGGTTTTGGCTCGTGGGCTCAATTTACGATTGGGAGCCTGTCAAAACGATTGTGGATCGCAGCTATGAGTCGCGACACCAGCGTGAGATCTTTCGCAGTAACGCCCGGACGGCCTTTGAACCTTTGCAGAACGGCGTGCAGGTGAAACGGCTGACTGACGAAGATGCGAGCATCCGTCTGGAGCTCGAGTGGGGTCCTGAGTTTCCCGAAGGAGGTGGGAGCGGTCAACCGCTCGACGGTCGGTATCCGCAGATCGCGATTTGGGCTGAGGCTGAAGATGGCACCGTCCTTGAAACTTTTTTTGTTTCGCAGTCGGCGGCTTTCGCGAACGAGTTTGAATGGGGTGGGGAGACCTTCACCCGGGAAGAAGTGCTGCCGATTTGGTATTCACGGTATAAAGACATACTTGGGAAAGAACCACTTGCTGAGGACGTGGACGGAGTAAGTTCAGCAACTCCAATTCAGGACTTCTCGATGGAGACCTATTTAAAGTACCAGGGCATGCCGTTTTCCGTTTTTGTCGAAGTCAACGCGCCGGATGATCCGAATCAGATTTTTCATCATGAACAGTCTGAGAGTGGTGACTATTTCAACCGGGAGGGTATTGGGCAGCCCTCGATTGTTTACGAGGCCTACGTGTTTCCAGACGATGACCAGCGTTGGTTTCTGATGACGGCCGCAGGCCATAGTTCTACCAGCAACAATACTACGGGTGAGATAAACTATGACTTGAGCGATATGACGACGGCGAAACAGATCGTCGAAAAGATCTTGATGCAGGTCGATTTGCCGAAGCCACAGAATGAAGAGGAAGAGGAGTTCTCCCGTTACGAATCCGGACCGCTCTAAGACAGGACCTTTCTAGATTCGGGTGGTGCGATAAAATCCACGGGGTAATTCAATAGAGCTTCGGGAGGGAACACTTTCCTCCTCCGCTTTGAGAGCTTCGGACTTCGGCTCTTCGACTTGCTATGGGCGGTGAGTTTATCGAACCTCGAGCTCGGTGGAGTCGCGGACAGGCAGCGTGGTCCGCGCGGTGGAGTGGTCGTCCTACCGATACGATACGGACGGGACGGAGCCAGTCATTCACCTAAACACCTCGCAAAAAAAAACACACTTAATATCAGTGTGAGTATCTTCGTCTGCGGGTCCCTTAAACTGCAGCTGTTTGAGACTTGGTTGGTTCAATGAATTGTTTTGCGCAGAGATCACGATAGGCGGGTAGGGTCCGCATCAGTTCTTCGTGCGGCGCATAGCCGGCGAGTTGACCCTTTTCGATGAAGGCGATCTTGTCGCAGTTGACGATGGTCGAAAGTCGGTGGGCAACAACGAGGGAAGTCCTGCCCTTTAGCAGAGTGTCTAGAGTAGCCTGAATCTCCGATTCTGTCTTGGAGTCGAGAGCGCTGGTCGCCTCATCGAAGATCATGATAGACGGGTTTTTGAGGAATGCCGAGGCGATCGCCAAGCGTTGGCGCTGGCCCCCGGAGAGGCGCACGCCTCGTTCACCGATCTCGCAATCGAGTCCTTCTGGTAGGCTTTGGACAAATCGCCAAGCCTTGGCTTGTTGCAGACAATAGATCATCTCGTCTTCAGTCGCTTCGGGCCGTATGAACCTGAGATTCTCTCGGACAGTTCCGCTTAGAATAATTGGGTCTTGTAGGACCAGTGCGATATGCTCGTGGAGGTCGCTACGCTTTACGTGACGAATGTCGGTCTCGCCGATGCGGATTTGCCCTTCAATGGGATCGTAAAAGCGCATGATCAGGTTGGTCAGGGTCGATTTCCCAGCACCTGTCTGGCCAACCAGTCCAATGCTCTCGTTGGTTGGAATCGAAAGAGAGAAATTGCGGATGACCTTTCGGGACAAATTTGAGCTGTAGGCAAAGGTGACGTCCTCGAAGTGAATACTGCTGTCAACTTCGTCGAGAGGAACCGGTTTGTCACAGTCCTGAACCTGTGGCACCTCCTCGTAGAGACTCATGATCCGGTCGTAGGAGGCGAAGGCTGGCAAAATGAAATTGAAACGCTGGACAAGGAGTTTGATCGGCCCGGAAATGACCAGCCAGTAGGCAAAGAAAGCCGCAATAACCCCTGCAGTGACGCCATGTTTCTGGAGCATGAGGCCGGTAACGATGAGAATAGTTGGTGCGACGGCACCGATGAACCCGTTGATGCATCCGGAAAGGGTGACCATAAGTTTCGATGTCTTAAGGCGCATGCCCATGAAGGTGGTCATCTCCTCGCCCACTTGTTCGTAAGAAGAGTCCTCGCGCGAGTGGCTTTTTATCAGCACCATCGATTGGATGTGTTCGGTGACGAGGGCGTTGATTTTACCCTGCTGGTCCCGAATGGCTTTCTCTTTGCGTCGGAAGTAGGGAACGCAAATGGCTAGGGCAATGATGAGAGAGCCGCAGATTCCCAAGAAAACTCCGAAGAGCGCACGGTTGAGCAAAAACATGGCGATAGCTGAGGGAATGAAGAGTGCCATCGCCCAGATGATAAACTGGAGGGTTTCGAAAAGCGTCTTGGTAGCAATTTCGACGTCTTCGTTGAGGCGCGTCGTTAGGTCACCGACTTTGTTGCGGTGAAAGAAATCGAGCCCCATTTTTTGCAGGTGCGAGTAAAGATCGAGCCGGGTATGGATCGAAAGCACAGTGGTTAATTTAGTCGAACAGTAGCGTTGGATGATAGCCGATAGTATCCACCCGCATGAGATGATCAGGCCGAAGCGAATCGTGCTCCATACCTCCTGGTTGGGGGTTTCTCTTGCAACGAGGGTATCGATTGCATTGCGAAGCGCGATCGGAACGAGGGACTGAAATAGGCCGTCGAGGAGGAGAAATACGAGCATCAGGCCGAGCGTGACTTTTGCTGTACTGACTCCTTGAAGAAGGAACTGAAGGATGCTGGGGCGTGGAGCTTTCATCAATTGACGATTCCGCTGGATGGTAGTTAGTGAGGATACCGGATACCGCTTTGGACGGCTATTGTCCTTTTGGTCTATATTGCCAGAGTTTGTAACCCGTTAGGTTTACCGTTTCTTTCCGACTCATGCGTCTCACGGTGTCACTCACTGCCTCGATTCTCGGGTTCCTGGTCCTTGGTGGCTGCGGTCGGAAACCTGTGAACGATCCGGAAGTGATTTCGGGTGAGACTATGGGAACGACTTTTCGCGTTTTGGCTTTGGGCGTGGACTCAGACGTGAATGCGCGCCTGGGCATTTCAATTAAGGGTCTCTTGGATTCCATCGCGATGGAACTTTCGACATGGGAGAGCGATTCTTGGATTTCGGAATTCAATCGATTGCCGGCAGGCGTTTCCCTGCCAGTTCCTGCGCATGCTTCTTCGGTCCTCGCATGTTCGATCAAGGTGGCTGAGTTAAGTGAGGGAGCGCTTAATCCAGCGATTTATCCGCTGGTTAAGGCGTGGGGGTTTGCGTCGCCCAGAGGACAGAAGGTTGTTGCTCCAGAGCCAGCGGAAATCGACAGGTTTAAGGGGCTGGTGGATTATCGGAATGTTGTCTTCGATGAAAATGAGAAGCGGATTCGTAAGACAAAGGACGGCGTTGAGATAGACTGTTCTGCGGTCGCCAAAGGCTACGCAATCGATGCGATTGCTGAAGTGCTTACAAACGAAGGTGTAGAGAATTTTTTGATCGAGCTTGGAGGGGAGCTTAGAGCTCAAGGGCAAAATGGATCTGGAAACCCTTGGTCTGTTAGGATTGAGTCTGTGAGAGACGATGCGCAAGAGTTAGACCCGATCTCACTTACAGATGAATCGATAGCGACTAGTGGAGGAGGCTACTTGAGCAAGAGAATCGATGGTGAGTACCTTACGCATATTCTGGACCCGTCGACTGGGACGCCGATGGAGCGCGATGCGTCATTTTACAGTGTGAGTGTGATTGCACCGAGCTGTATGATGGCTGACGCGTTGGCTACGGCAGCTTTTGTCCTTGGGCCAAAAGGACTGGCTTCGCTAAGGGATGCGTATCCAGAGGCCGAGTTTATCTTTACCGGGAATGATGGGAGCCGAACAATCTTCCCCAGTGGTATCTAGTGTTTGTCGCGAGGCACTTATTCGAGAGTGTTATAAATCGCGATCAATGAAGGGAAAGAAAGATTATGGTTCGAATCGATTTCGATTCCCGCTCCACTGACTTCGATTTCGAAACCTCATCCTCCGGCACAATTACGCTTATCCCTTCACTGGGGGGTCTTCTGTGGAGGCTACGTAATCTGGGTTCCGAACTGGCATGTTGGCCTCTACGTCCTTAAGCCATTGTTGAAGATTTTTCTTGAGATGGTCCGAGAGTTCCGGATTGTCTCGCGAAACGTCGTTGGTTTCGCTGAAATCATCGACAATGTTGTAGAGCTCGACGGAATCGTCGTCATACCAATTGAGCAGTTTGTAATCGCCTTCGATGATCGCCCCACCAAGGCGGTTTTCTGCGTGCCAGGCGTAGTTGGGGTAGTGGAAGTAAAGTGTCTCTCTTTCCAGGTCGCCAGACTCGGTTAGCACGGGCATGATGCTGTAGCCGTCGAGGGGGATTTCTTCGGGGATTGAAATGCCTGCTGCCTCCATGAACGTAGGGAAGAAATCGACATGGGTGACTCGCGTATCGTTGACTGTGCCCGCAGGGATCTTTTCCGGCCAGCGAACGATGAGAGGTACCCGGAGTCCGCCTTCGTATAGCCAGCTTTTGGTTTTGCGGAGTCGTGGCTGGTCATTGGGGATGAAGTAGTTGAAGCCTCCGTTGTCGGAAGTAAGAAGCACGAGTGTATTTTCTGCTAGGCCGAGCTCATCGAGCTTTTCCAAAATGCTGCCGAGCACGCTGTCAGCCGCTTCGATCATTCCTGCATAGACGGGGTTGCTGATATCAGCACCTGCTTGCTTCCGAGCTTTATATTTTTCGGTCAATTCCTGGGTAGTCTCGATTGGTGAGTGCACCGTGTAGTTCCACATCGTGACCATAAAAGGCTGGTCTTTATTGGCTTCAATGAAGGCGACTGCTTCGCGGGCCAGTCGATCCGGGAGGTATTCGCCCTCTGGTCCGTTTTCGAGGTAGGCGTTTGCGTAGGGGGAGAACCAACCGCCGGCAGGGCCGCCGTTTCCGTTGCCCCCGATGTTGTTTTCAAAGCCCTGGTTGTCAGGAAGGGTGTCCTCGTCAACCACTTTGCCCTGACCCATTGGATCCTGAAGAGAAAGATGCCATTTGCCGAAGAAGCCGCAGGCATAGCCGGCGTCACGGAGCATCTCCGCGTAGGTGATTACTTCGGAAGGCAGTGCCATTACCTGAGGTGCGTTCAGTAGGTAAGGATTTTCCGGTTCGAAGTGCTGGGTAGAAATGTGATTGGTCAGATGCAACCGAGCGGGCGCTTGACCGCTTATTACTGCAGCCCGGGAAGGGGAACAAACGGGTGCCCCAGCGTAGGCGTTGGTAAATCGCATGCCTTCTGCCGCGAGACGATTCGAATGCGGCGTGTCGACGTCTTTGTATCCATAGCAATTGAGTTCGTAGAGGCCAAGATCGTCGACCATCATCATCACAATGTTCGGCATCTTTTGAGTGGGTTCAGCGCTTGTTCCCCCACTGACGCTCCCAGAGCAAATGAGAAGGCTGAGGACGAGCCCATGAAAGAGGCACAGGGGGACGGGCTTGGTCTTGCTCATGAAACTTGTCGGGGATAAAATCTGGGGCGTTGTGGTCAGGCCGATCTCGACGGCTCGGTTCCGTTAATTTACACGGCGAACCCTAGAAAAACGTGGGAGGACTCTGCAATAGATTCACATTCTATCTTTAGATATCCAGAATTGAATGTGCGCTTGCTTAGTTTTGGCTGATGCTAGATATAGTTAAGCGAGTGTGTGACTGGTCGCATTCCTGGTAAGCTAACCCCAACAATATTGTCCCTATAGTTTTATGTTGAAACAAAAGCAGACGCGTCGCGGCTTTTTGAAGGCTGGAGCCTCGTTGGGAGCCGCCCTCATTGGTGCTCCAACGATTTTGCGGGCGGAAACTCTCGGAATGAACGGAAGCATTGGCCCAAACAGCCGAATAAATCTCGCGATTATCGGATTCGGTAAGCAGGTCGGCTCACATGTCGGTCTGGTCGGACGGAATGACATCCAACCTCTTTACGTCTGCGATGTGAAGTCGTGGGCGTTAAAAAGCGCAGCCAATCAGATGAAACAACGTGGGTTTGCCGACGTAGTGGCGACTCCCGACTACGAAGACATTGTTAGCGATCCAGCCGTAGACGCAGTTGTCGTCGTCACGCCGGACCACTGGCACGCGGCCATCTCTACTGCGGCAATGCGGGCTGGAAAAGATGTTTATGTCGAAAAGCCGATGACCCTGACTATTGGTGAAGGTCAAGCGATGGTCGACGCAGAGCGTCGTTATGGCAGTATAGTTCAAGTCGGCTCACAGCAACGTTCCGACGGGACCTTCCGAAAAGCAGCGGAGATCGTTCGTAGCGGATGGATAGGCGACATCACTCACGTTCACGTCAACCTCGGTACCTTTCCTGATCCCGTTTTAAAACCGGAAGAACCTGTCCCCGAGGGATTCAATTACGACAAATGGCTGGGGCCAACCCCTTGGGAACCGTATTTCGCCGACCGTGTAAAAGGGGATTACAGTGGAGGCTGGCGGTCTTTCTGGGAGTATGGTTCAAAGAAGAACGGAGACTGGGGCGCGCACCACTACGACATTGTTCAATGGGCTCTTGGTCGTGATCACACAGGCCCGACCAGGTTTGTTCCAAAGGGCTACAACGGCGAGGAGTATGCTTATTACGAGTATTCCGATGGTATTCGAGTGATTCGCGACCATCCTGACCGCAAGGGTTACATGATTCGCTTTTTCGGAACCGATGGCGAGGTTTGCGTGAGTCGAGGGAATCGAATTGAAGCAACTCCAGCCGAGCTAGTAGGCCGTCCGTTGAGTTCAAGCGATGAACAGCTGTATCGTTCGCGCAACCAACACGAGAATTGGATCGAGGGCATTAAGACGCGCAAAAAGACGATTTGTCCCGCTACCGTTGGGCATAGGACAGGCACAATCTGCCAGCTCGCGGGAATCGCCGAGCGATTGGTCCGGCCGGTCCAATGGGATCCTGTGGATGAAAAGATCATCGGCGATGAGGAGGCCGCCGCATGGCAGGATCGTGCACGGCGCAAGGGCTACGAACTTCCGGTTTAAAACCGAGCAAACTCCAGGTGACGAATATTCGAACTATCTTTCTACTTTTGCTGTCAGTCACTTCGTTGTCTGCAGACGAGTTTGAGGGCTACCTTAAGGGTCTTTCCGGCGGGAACCATGCGGAACAAACTCAAGCCCGGAATTCGCTCAAATTTGCGTTTGCGAATGCAGAGGGGCTTGAGCGTTCCAATTTTGAGAACGATGTAATTAAACAAGTGGGCGTTGGCCTGCCGATTGAGCATAGGCTCTACATGATACGGCTCCTGGAGTGGTTTGGCTCTGCAGATGCAGTGCCTGTACTCACTGAGCTTTTGAACGATTCGGAAGAAGAGGTGCGAGATAGTGCGCTCCGCGCACTTTCGTCGATCGACGGAGACGAGGCCAGTTTCGCAATTGGCAATGCCTTGCGCAATGCTTCAGCAGAAGAAGCCCCTGCCTACATTGGCGCGTTGGCCTACCGAAAGGAGCCGCGAGCCATTGGTCTGATCTCGGGGTTTCTCGAATCAGGCAATGGTCCAACGGCAGGTGCTGCTGCTGTTGCGCTGATGAGAATCGGTTCAACAGAAGCGCTTCCGGCACTCTTGGAGGCATGGAGACAGGGTAGCGATGCGGAACCTGAACTGGAAAGGGCCATCCTTTCTCTAGGGCCGGATGCTTCGGTTGCGAAAGAGCTTTTTGAGGTTTCGAACGACCCTGCTATCCGGATTCAGGCTTTTAACGGATTGCTTGAAAGGGACAACGGCGATGCTGAATCCATTTTTAAGAGTTTGTTGGATAACGGCCCATCGCCGGGTCGTTCTCAGATCATTGGTATTGCTCTGGTGGAGGGTAATGAAGGAATGCGTTCTTACGCTGTTGATCGTCTCGCCACCTCCTCCGTGGCAGATCAGATTCTTATTGTCACGGCCATAGGGGAAGCGGGCCTGGACTCTTACGAGTCAGAAGTCATCGAGGTGATGCTTTCCTCGCAGGATGATCGCCTCAAGCAGTCTTGCATCGAAGTTCTTGGAAAAATAGGGAGTGACCAAAGCTTTGATCCGATCTTCCAGGCCATGCTGGCAGACTCGAAGAACACGGTAGTTCTAAATGCTCTCTCCAGACTCGATGCGCCTTCGGCAGACGAAAAAGCAATAGAAAACCTGCGAAACGACAGCCTACCTGTCTCTGATCGAGTGGCTTCGATGCGTTTGATGGAGCTCCGCAATAGTCCTGGTGCGCTAGAGGTTCTCAACGGTATCGCTAATGACCGCTCAGCGCCTAAGGAGATTCGTGAGGCAGCGTTTAAGACGCTCGAGACTATCGGAAATTTTGATACAGTTGAGATTTTTGTCTCCTCGATCAACGAAGGTGGCGCGGGACTTCGCCAAGCTCAGCTCAGCTTGAAACGCCTGAGCGTGAATTTACGTGCTCCTAAGGAGCTTTGGACAAGTTACTTTAAACCCGCTATTGAAAATGCGCCCGGGGACGAGGTGCGTGAACGATTTATTGCGATCCTCGATGGGGTAGGTTCAAAAGAGGCTGTCGATTATTTGACTGTCCACATTACCGACCCGGAATCGCCTCTGCAGGAGCCGTCGCGCAGGTCCCTCTCCCGCTGGTCGAATAGTCTCTCAGTCCCTGCTTGGGTCGAGATTGCGAAGACGCTTCCAGATGAACGGGAAAACTCGATCAAGCAAATTAGACGTGTGGTTGAAGGTGCCAACCTTCCCGCAACTGAACGGATTGATTCTCTCATCAAGGCAGTGAATGATTCGCCGGACGCAGAGTTTAAACTTGCTCTCCTCGAAGCGCTCTCGCCGCCTCCCAAGAACTCTGGGTGGGTTCTCCGGTCCAGGCTACCGAGACTGAAGAACGACCCGGATGTCTCCGATCGGGTCGAAGAGATCTTGGCGTCAATTTGATTGCACCGAGACCTCGCCGTGCGGCGTTAGAAAGGCATTGAGAATGCGGCACTGCAGGGCTCGCGGTTTCGGTCTAAGTCGTTGCATTTAAAAATTTTAGAGTCGTGGTCAGTGCGGCGTGACTAAAGACCAATATATGTAGAATTTGGCATTTATACTTTCTCTTGGATTTACGAGATCCTTTACTTTGCTCGAGTAAATATGGCTTAATGGCCATAAAAACGAGCATTTGAAGGGTGTTTCTTTAGTCTTCCTCTAGTAATGATGGTAGCGTCCTTGCCCATTTATCATGTATTAAATGGTAAAATGATACTTGATTTGGCTTGCAATCCACCGATCTCTGCACTTTCTTTACAGGCATGGATATCCCAACCCTACCTATCCGCCCTTCGCTATGTCCTCTTCAGAAGCGGAGTGGCTTTACACTGATCGAGCTTCTTACCGTCATTGCAATCATCGGTATTTTGGCGGCAATTATCGTCCCAATTTTGGGTGGCGTCCGAGAACGCTCGAACGGTGCAAAATCTACCAGCAATTTGCGCCAGATGGGCGCTGCGCTGTCGCTCTCTGTCAATGATCACCCGCCCCAAGCCAGTATCATCGGTGACGGTCGTTTTCCAGCCGCCTGGGGAACCTATGGAGCGGATGGTGGCTGGGGAGACTTTGGTTGGTATGATGTTCTTGCTGCACGGCTTGATCTGGCCGTTCTTGAGCGGACTGGAAATAAAGCCTACAAGTGGACGTCAACTCCCCACAAGACGATCTTTCAGGATCCTGGCAAAGAGGTAGACTTCGACCCTTACAATGCCGAAGTGACGTCAAGCTATGGATACAACCGCCCCGGGATCGGCGACGGTGCCGTTCACCCGAGTTCTGAGATTCGAGATGCGGATGAAGGCGAAGGTCCTATAAAGGTGATCAACATTACCAATCCGGCCAAGTTTGTGGTAATAGCGGAATCGAATGGTGATGGCGCTTTCGAGACAACTACTTGGGTTGGGCAAGGATGGCCGACAGCGGGTGCTCCGTCTCACTACAATGGAGGCGGGCATTATCTTTTCGCTGATGGCCACGTCCAGTGGATGTCGAAGGACGAGGTCGAGGAAAACCCGCAAGAGTTCTTCAGTCGCTAGGATCGGCGAAATTCGACGAAAGCCGGAGTCGGGATATCGATAGAGTGACCGGTTCGGTAAAGCTGACCGGTCAACGGGTCGCGTCTCAGGCTCACCACCTGGTCAGACTCTTGGTTTGCGACCAGTAAAAACTGCTCGTTAGGGCTCAAGGCGATGTGGCGCGGAATTTGCCCTCCGCAATCTGCATGGCTTAGTAAAGCCACCGTGCCGTTTCGATTCACTTCGAAGACGGCAACACTGTCGTGGCCCCGATTCGCGACGTAGATGTGCTGCCCGTTTGAAGTGATGCAAAGCTCCGAACAGTGGTTACGTGAACGGAAATCCGCTGGTACAGTCGAAAGGGTCTGCACGATCTCGATCTCCCCGGAGGTAAGATTCACCTGGCAAACGCTCAGCTCGGAGGTGAGTTCACTGACGAAGTAGGCAATCTCTCCGCTCGGATGAAAGATCATGTGCCGGGGTCCAGTTCCAGGGCCAGTTTTCAGAATGAATGGCTTATCTCCGAGTTTTCCTGTTTCGCTTTTGAATGGGTAGGTAATGATTTGATCGGTTCCAAGGTCTGCGACGTAGACAAACCGATTGTCTAGAGACGGAACGATGGCGTGGGGGTGGGGTCCGTCCTGTCGACTTCTATTGGGGCCCTTACCTGCCAGTTGGATCGTTTGGTTCGCCGGGCCGAGGAGGCCATTAGCCATAACCGGGAGGACTACAATGTTGCCTGCGACGTAATTCACACAAAAGAGCCATTGGCCACTTTGATCGAGGCTGATGTAAGAAGGACCTTCACCAGAGGAGCTACACACCTGTATTCTTGAGAGTTCCGGGGTGGTCGCAAATACTCCCAAGCAACCATCCCGTTTTCCCCCATAATCACAGATTTCCGCAATCGCATAGAGGGATCTACCGTCTCGCGATTGGCAGGCGTAGGATACGTTTTCGGAATGGACAACAGCGGCGCACTCACGAAGAGCCCCAGTTCGATGGTCCAATTCTACGCTGTGAATCCCCTCACCAGCACCATGCACATGAGAAAGCCGCTGAGTGTAGGTGCCGATGTGGACTAGGCTTTTGGTCATCACTTATTCGTTATCGTTTGAAACAAGTTTACACGTACAATGATACTCTTAGACTCTCTTAAATGCGCGCTTTTTTATTCCAGCTGGGTTTCTTGGCAGTCCTCGTGAATTCCTCTGTCGCGATTGCTGACCAGCGTCCCAACATCCTGTTCATCATGTCCGACGATCATGCGGCTGATGCGATTGGGGCCTATAGTAGTCATCTCGCTGATCTTGATCCAACTCCGAATATCGACCGATTGGCTGCTGAAGGCGTCCTTTTTGAGAATGCGTTTTGCAACAACTCGATCTGCACGCCTAGCCGAGCCAGTATCATTACTGGGCAGTACCCACAAACAAACGGTGTACTGGACCTCGATGATGAACTTGATGTCGAAAAGCAATACCTGCCGATAGAGCTGAGCAAGCTCGGTTACCAGACGGCGATGATCGGGAAGTGGCACTTGAAGACAGAACCCGTGCATTTCGATTACTACAAAGTTCTGCCCGGCCAGGGTCTCTATTTCGATCCGACCTTTCACGAAAAAGGGAAGGGTGACTGGCCGTGGAACATTGTGCAGACGGAAGGTCATTCAACCGATGTGATTACCGACATCACGATTGAATACCTCAAGCAGTTGGATCGTTCAAAACCGTTCTTCATTATGCATCATTATAAAGCGCCGCATGATGACTTTGAGTATGCGCCCCGATACGAATCCTACCTTGAGGATGTTGAGGTGCCGTTGCCACCGAATTTAGAAGTCGGCCCGGGGTTCGGGTCAGTCGCTACTCGCGGGGTGGATGATTCTTTACGCACAGTTATAGGCACTTCGGTTTCGTCGCGGCATGAGCGGCGAAACTACGTTGAGAAATTTGTTGATGATGAGAGCGGTTCGCCCGAAGAGCTGGATGCGCGTGCTTATCAGAATTACCTAAAATACTACCTAAGGTGTGTCCGCGGAATCGATGACAACCTCGGAAGGCTCTTTGATTTCCTGAAGGAAGAGGGTCTTTGGGAGAATACGATCGTCATCTACACCGGTGACCAGGGTTTCATGCTTGGTGCCCATGACTTGATCGATAAGCGATGGATGTTCGACGAATCCATGCAGATGCCGTTTATCGTTCATTTTCCTGCAGGGATTCAGGCTGGCGTTCGTAGCGAGCTGCTCATCAACAATACCGACTTTGCTCCGACCATGATCGATTTAGCCGGAGGAGCCGTTCCGGAATACATGCAGGGGAAGAGCTTTGCCCGGACACTGGTCGGGCTTCCTGAGGAGGACTGGCGCACTGCGACTTATTACCGCTACTGGATGCACATGATCCACCATTGGGTGCCCGCGCATTTCGGGATTCGGACCGAGGATCATAAATTGATTTTCTACTACGGTAAGAACTACCGGGATGAAAGTGAGTTCGGTGACTTCTATTGGGGAACGCCTGAGAGCGAGTACGATGGCTATCTCGGGCCTACTCCGGTTGCCTGGGAATTCTATGACCTTCGCAACGATCCGCACGAGCAGGTCAATCAATACGGCAACCCGGAGTATGCCCCAATCATTGCTCGTCTAAAACAGACTCTCGAGACTGAGCGGGTAGAGCTTAATGAGACAGATGCGGCCTATCCCGAGCTTGAGGCCATTATCGAGGAGAATTGGTGAAGAAAAGCTGAGTAGCTGGACTCGGAATAAGGAAGCCGGGGAGTGGGACGGCGGCGATAGCCGCGAGTGTTTTTCTTGAGTTCAACAAAGCCGAAAAACGTGCTTAAAAGGCCCGGTAAATACTAGGGTAGGCCTTGAATTTGGGTGTCCCGTTGCGAGAATCACCTCTTAATCCTAATCGTAATCGGCGTTTGAGCCTCCCCCGTTCTGGTTGTCAGGGGACTATCGTATTTTCGATTGTTAGTGTGGTTGATGGTTAAAGTGTTTTTCTGCGGATGGGAAGGCGTTTGTTTGCGCCGCTCCCGAGAATGGGCCTAACTCGCTCGTCGGAGG